>JANOFA010000225.1:0-7646 GCA_031413355.1 Gemmatimonadota bacterium
TCCACCGCATGCTCCAGCTCGGCCATCAGCGTCGCATGATTGAGCAGCCCGGTGAGACCGTCGCGGTGGACCATTTCGCGCAGCCGGCGACCGCGCTCGGCGCGATTGACCACCAGGTGCGTCAGCAGCTCGCGGTCCACCGGTTCGGTCACGAAGTGATCGGCGCCGGCCCGCAGCGCCTCGATCTGTTCGGCGACGCTGTCGTGCTTGGTCAGGAAGACGATCGGGGTAATTCCGAACCGCTGGTCCTGCCGCACCAGGCGGGTGAGCGACAGGCCATCGAGTCCCGGTAGCCGGGAGTCCATCAGGATGAGGTCCGGCGTCTCGCGCGAGAGCGCCTCCCGCGCATCATTCCCGTTGGTGCAATGGGTGACATGCGCATTGGCCTGCTCCAGCCACATCGTGAGCATCTCGGCCTGAACCTGGTCGGTCTCGACCAGCAGCACCCGCGGCGGCGGGCTCCCGATCCGGGCGAGGGCCTTGGCGTAGCCCGGCAGGTCGACGGCGACCCGTTCTGCCGGAATGATGGTGTCGATGCCGGCGGCGAGGGCCCGCACCCGATCAGTCACGCCATCGCGGGTGACCAGGACGATCGACCTCGGCCGCACGGCGCCGGCGCCGGACCAGGCGTTGGCGGCGGCATACGGATCCGGCCCGGCGGCCTGCTCGATGATGACGACAAGATCCGGTCGCTCGGTGAGCTTGTGCTCGCGCGGCTCGCCCGCTCCGCTTTCCTGTCGGGCGACGAAGCCGGTCGTGACCAGTGCCGCGATGACCTCATCGCAGAGTCGCTGGTCGCCGCCGATGACCAGCGCCCGCCAGCCGAATTCGGTGACCGCCGGCCCCCGGGCGGGGAGGCCGAGGTCCCTGGCGGCCGCATCATAGGCGTGGGCCAGTCGATCGATCAGCTGGTCCAGCCGCTGTTCGCTCTCCTTAGCCGGGGTAGGCGCCGGGCCCTCGCGCAGCCACCGCTCGCCCTCCCGCGCGATCGTGCTGACGTCCGGAAAGCCATACGAGCCCCCGGAGCCAGCGAGTCGGTGGAAGCGACCGATCAGTGACGCAGTCGCATCGGCCTCGCCGGCGCTGAATGCCGCCACGTCCTTGCGCAACTCCGCCAGCCGGCCCGGTGCGTCTAGCAGGTACTCCCGGCGCAACTCCGCCAGGGCATCATTCAGGGCGTCGCTCATGCCACTCCTCGCAGCCGGTCGAAGATGATGAGTGCCGCCGCCACGAAGGTCGGCGCACTGCTCCAATGACCATGAATGGCGGTCCCCTCACGGGTCGCGATGATTGCGGCTCGATCATCGAGAATCGCCACCAGTGGCAAGCCGGGCCATGCGACGTCACCGGGAAGGACCTCGACGGTCGCAAAGGGAAGTGCGACGGCCACCTGCGAACAGAGACGGACGGTGAGGCCCGCACCGACCGCGCGGCGCAGCGCCGGAGACAGCAGCGGGTAGGCCTCTGACGGCGCCGCCAGGAAGACCGCTCGCGTCGCCCGGCCGATCTCGCTGGTGAGCAGTTGCACCGCACCACGCGGGCTGCTCAGCTCCACGACACTCGGTGTGGCGGGTGCGCCGAATACTTCGAGCGCACGGCTGAGCTGCTCAAGTGCGTTGCCCTGCCGGTCCGCGATCCGTGCCAGGACACCGGAAGGCGGCTCGGCCCGGAATCGCTTTGGCTGTCCCTCCTCCAGCCGGGCCGCACCCTTGGTAACCAATCCCTCGAGTGCGCTGTAGGCGTTGGCCCGCGCCAGGCCAGCACTCCGCGCAATAGCGTAGCCAGTGCCCGGCCCGCCGGTCAGGAGCACTTCGTAGACTCGGCTCTCTGTTGGGGTGAAGCCAAAGGCCGTCAAGTCGAGCGTGGTCATGGTAGTAGTATGGGATACGCAGGTGGGATGAGCAATAGGTGGTTGGCGATTGGGCGATTGGGCGATTGGGTGATTGGGCGATTGGGTGATTGGGTGATTGGGCGATTGGGTGATTGGGCGATTGGGTGATTGGGCGATTGGGCGATTGGGCGGTTGGGCGGGTAGGTCCGGCCTCCGTGCCGGACGGGCGATTGGGCGAATGGGCGGTTGGGCGCTTGGTGGCGGACGGTAGGGTGGACCCTGAATGCCACCTCCTCGAAAGCAGAACGACCGGAGAATGCTCTCCGGTCGCCTCGCGCCTACCGCCTACCGCCCGCAGTTCTAGATGTACTCCAGCTCCCACCCCGACAGCTTGGCGATCAGGGCCAGGCGGAAGGTGACATCGACCTGCTTCCACTCCGCGGCCTTCGACTCCAGATCGAGCGGGAAGGTGTGGAAGCTCATCTTGCTCACGGCCTTTGGCGCCGACCGCATCCCCTTCGGGGCCCAGACTCCGTGCTGATCGCAATCCTTCAGCAGGCGGAGCAGCACCTTGGTCGCGGTGGGCGATTGCGCCAACCCGCCGATCCGCACCAGCTGTTCGATGAAGTGCAGGGCGAGCGGGATGTCCTTGGGCAGCCCCTTGCTGTCGGCTTCAATCGGGTCGCCGAGCAGCTGGATCGATGGCTTGAGCTTCTTCTTGCCCACCGGAATCGTGTAAAGCTTCTTGGGCGCGGGCGACGAGAGATAGTGCACCAGTCGCTCGGTGAAGCCGGCGCGCTCCCGCTGCAGGTTCGGCATGGCCGCCATTATGGCCAGCGAGAACCAGGTCGGTGGGCGAGCCGCAGGATTCAGGACGTTTGCGCTGCCGGCCCGCACAAATGGCTTCTCAGCCAGCGGGCTGCGGAGAAACTCCGAAACCTCCGAGGCGATCTTGTGCGCGGCGCCGCGGACCCGCGGGTCCTCGATGTTGCCTGCCTCGGCCAGCGCCGCGGTCGCCGCGGTGCGGAACGAGGCCCGGCCCCAGTGGGCGTAGGCTGCATCGCCCTTGGCGGCCTTGTGGAATTCGTAGAGCAGCGCAGGATCTTCGTCCCGTGACAGCAGCCGGTACAGCATCCGGTCAGCGAGCTTGAAGGGCCGGGCGGACGTAGGCAGGCCCAGCTGCAACAGGCGACGGTACTGGGCGACGGTGCCAACGTCCTTGATGCCCTGCGCAGCCGAGGGGGCGACGCCGAGCAGATTCCCGCCCCAGATGCCGGTGTCCTTCTGTTTCTTGACGATGGCCTGGACCGCCTTGGAGGCCTCGAGCGCCGCGCGTGCGGTCTCGATGGTCTCGGGTGCGGCACTGCCGGCGGGTGCCAGGTCGGCGAAGGTGCGGTACCGGATCGACTCGCCGCCATGCGCGAGGAGCCAGCCGATCGGGATTCGGTGATTATTCGGGAGTTCCAGAAGCGCCCCCGTGCGGGAGTGGAGCCGGGAAAAAGCGGGCGCATAATAGCCGCAGCACGCGAGTTACGCCACCGTGACCTTGTCGTGGAGGTCAAACAGGGTCAGGAAAATCGTACCTAAATACTTGCAGTGTTGTTGTTTAGCTCAATGCCTGCTGCAGGTCTGCACACAGGTCGTCCGGGTGCTCCAGCCCGACGGAAACCCGGAGCAATCCCTCAGGGGCCCGGCTGGCGGGCCCTTCCACCGAAGCCCGGTGTTCAATCAGGCTCTCCGGACCCCCGAGGCTCGTGGCGCGGGTAAACAGCGTCAGTCGGTTGGCTACCTCGAATGCGCTGGCGCGTCCGCCGGGCACGACGAAGCTCAGCATCCCGCCGAAAGCCGGCATCTGCCGCAGCGCGACCGCATGTCCGGGGTCGGCGGGAAGACCGGGATAGTGCACCCGTTCCACCTTCGGATGACGCTCCAGAAAGCGCGCGAGGGTGAGTGCGTTGGCCGTGTGCATCCGCATGCGGGCTGGCATGCTGCGAAGTCCGCGCAGCGCCAGCCAGCAATCGAATGGTCCGGGCACCGCGCCGTGGCTCCCCTGGATGGCGCGCAGGCGGTCCGCCAGAACACCCGCCTCACGTACCACCAGCAGTCCGCCCATCGAATCGGAATGTCCGCCGATGTATTTGGTTGTGGCGTGCATGACGACATCGGCGCCGAGCGCCAGCGGCTGCTGCAGCAGCGGGGTGGCCCAGGTGTTGTCGCACGCGACCAGCGCGCCCGCCGCATGGGCGATGCTCGCGACGGCGGCGATGTCGGTCACGGCGATGAGCGGATTCGACGGCGTCTCCAGCCAGACCAGCTTCGTGTTGGGACGCAGTGCCGCCCCGACGGCTGCGGGATCGGTCATGTCAGCGTAGCTGACCTCCAGCCCCCAGGGCGCGAACTGTTCGCGCAACAGCTTCGCCGTGCCGTAGTACGCATCCAGTGGCGCGAGCAGGTGGTCGCCCGGCCGGAGCGAGAGGAAGAGGGCGGAGATCGCGGCCATGCCTGAGCTGAACGAGATTCCCGTGCTTCCGCCTTCGAGTGTGGCGAGCGCCTGTTCCAGCGTACGCCGGTTGGGGTTGGACTCGCGGATGTAGCTGAAGCCGTGCGGGTAGCTGCCGTCGACCGAGCGCTCGAAGGTGGTCGAGAGGTGCAGCGGGGAAGCGACGGCGCCGGTGAGCGGATCCGGTGTCGAGCCGACATGTACGGCCAGGGTGTCGGGATGCATCAGGGGCGGACCCGCACTTCTCCGGCGGCCCGGAACTCGGAGCCGGTACTCCAGCGGGGCTGGGCCGGTGCGTTTGCCACCGCGAGGGCGGTACGCAGAATGCCCCGAATCTGCTGAGCCGCGCCCTGCATGGTGAACCAGGGCAGCAGCTCGTCCTGCGGCTGGTGATAGCGGTTGGCGGTGTACTCCTGCTGCTGCTGCTCGCCCCAGCCGGCCGGCCGATCAATGAACTCGTGACCGCTTTCGAGCGAGAGCGCCGGCACGCCCTTCCGGGCAAAAGCAAAGTGGTCCGACCGGAAGAAGGAGCCGCGGATCAATGACCCCGAGTCCACCGTGACCCGCAGTCCCTCCGCGGCCGCGGCGGTAGTGAACGTCGCCCCCAGGGTGGACTGGTCGACGCCGAGCGCGCTGATGTCCCTGGTCCGGCCGTAGAGGTTCATCACATCCATGTTGAGTACGGCGGCGAGATTCCGGATGGGCAGCATGGGCCGCTCCGCGTAGGCCTGCGAGCCGAGCAGCCCGCTCTCTTCCGCACCGAATGCCATGAACAGGATCGAGCGCAGCGGCTGCTTCCGGCTGCGGACGAAGGCCTCGGCCGCCGTCAGCACCGCCGCGGTGCCGGAGGCGTTGTCTTCCGCGCCGTTGTAGATCGAGTCGCCCTTGACCGGGGCCCGCACCCCGAGATGGTCGTAGTGCCCGCCGATCAGGACGGCTTCGCCGGCGAGGCGGCCGCGGCCGGGTAGCCGCGCCACGACATTCTCGGTGTGGGAGCGGCGGATCACGCTTCGCACCACCGCGTCGAGTCCGAAGCCGAGGGTGACGGGACGGAATCCCTGCTGACCGGCTTGCCGCATGAGGGCCGCCAGGTCCTGCTTGTTGCTGCGGAAGAGCGAGGCCGCTGTCGTATCCCGGATCCAGCCGGCGATCACCAGCGAGCTGGCGGGGCGCTCGAGCCGCACCTGCTCACCGGTCCACGATCCGGTCACGGTGGTCCACGGGTAGGTCGCACTCTCCGTGGTATGCACCATCAGAATCCCGGCGGCGCCCTGCCGTTCGGCCTCCTCGATCTTGTAGGTCCAGCGGCCGTAATAGGTGAGGATGCGGCCGCGGAAAATCGCCGGGTCGTGCAGTCCCGGATCGTTGACCAGACAGACAACCACTTTTCCCTTCACGTCGATTCCGGCGTAGTCGTTCCAGTCCCACTCCGGTGCCACGATGCCGTAGCCGACGAACACCGCCTCGCCCGTCAGCTTCACTTCCGGCTCGTTGCGCATCGACCACATGATGTAATCGTCACGGTAGCGGAGCGGGCCAGGGGCGGCGCCGGTGACGCCCGCACTGGGATCCGGCGTGTGGGTAATGACCGGCACCTGGTGGAAGTAGGTGCCGCTGTCACCGGCAGGCTCCAGGCCAAGGCGGTGGAACTGCGCGGCGATGTACTTCGCGGCGAGCGTGCCACCCCGTGTGGCCGGGGCACGACCCTCGAGCAGGTCGTCCGCCAGGTACTCGAGGTGCGCGCGCAGCACGACGGTGTCGACGCTGCGGGCCAGCTGCGTCGCCGGTGTGGCGACCTGTGCCGACAGCGGTGCGGCAGGGTGGAGGGCAAACCACAGCAGGGCGACGGCGATGGCGGAACGGGTCATGGGCGCGTGCGGCTGGAGGGAGTTCTGAGGTCCGGGAATAATGCTTGGAGAGGAATCTAGCGCGGGTCGCAGGCGGGGTGCGCCAGGAAGCGTTGCAGCTCGAAAGCGACGGTGTCCGGCACGGTCTGGTGCGGTCGGTGCAGCGCCTGCAGCGCGACGAAGCGGCGGCAGGGCAGGACTTCCGCAATCCGTTCCCCGATGCTGAAGGGAATCGTCGGGTCCTGTCGCCCCCAGATCAGCAGCACCGGTTGGCGAATCTCCGCGAATCGCCCGGTGAGTGCCCCGAAGTCGAACTGTGCCAGCACCCGTCGCGCGGCGAGCGTGGCGCTGCTGTCGGCGGCGAGCTCGTACGCCTCACCGCCGGGTGGCTCGCGCAGCCAGCTCGGGTCGTGCGGCGGCAGTACGTAGCCCAGCGTGGACGCGATCCAGTGGGTGGACGATTGGACGAGGCCGGCGCTGTCGGAGATGAGCGGGTTGAGCCCGGCACCCGCCGGATCAATCAGCACGGCGCCGACAATCCGGTCGGGATGCCCGAGCGCGAGGCCGGCGGCGAGCTGGCCACCCATCGAATGGCCCACCACGATGACCGGGCCGCCCGTCCGGCGGGCCAGCAGGTCGCCGAGCCAGCGCTGGTAGGCGGGAAAATCGTAGGTGGTATCGGGCTTGTCACTCAGGCCAAAACCGGGCAGGTCGATGGCCAGCACCCGGTAGTGCGGTGGCACGCGGTCGAGCAGGTACCGCCAGGTCAGCAGCGATTCGCCGTAGCCGTGGAGGAAGAGCAGGGTGGTGTCGCCTGCCCCCGTGCGGAGCGCGCGCAGCCGGAGGTCATCAACCCGGATCCACTCGGCGCGGTGCGGTGCCCGGTGCCGGCCTGGTTGTCCGAGTCCCAGCCAGAGCAGCGCCGCGGCGCCGAGGCCGACGAGCAGGCGCCGGCGGACCCAGAAGATCCGGGCGCGATGGGTATCACGCACCGCAGCGGATCACGTGGATGAGTCCAGCGGTGGTCGGGAGCGGGGCCTCGCTGGTCAGCACCAGACGGGTACCATCAAGCCAGTCAACGCCTTCGCCCTGGGGCTCGAGTCCGGCCAGGGTGCAGCGTGTGGTCGGCGCACCCAGCCGACTGGCGGGCAGCACGGGGAAGAGATAGAGCTCGGTGTAGGTGCGGATCGCCACGCGCGCGCCGTCGGGGGAAAGGGCGGCATCCGTCACCCACCGACCGGCGGACTGGTCCGGCGTGATGGGAAGCAGCTGCACCCGGGTCGCGGTCACCGCGCCGCGCGTTTCCCAGGCCGCGGCGGGTACCTGGAAGAGGATGATGCCGCCGGTGCGCCCCTTGGTCACCAGGCTCAGGCTTCCATCCCGGTCAACCCACATCGCCTCGGTATCGTGCGGCCCATCGGGATAGCGGAGCAGCAGGGTGTCGAGGTCGATGGGAGTGGCGTCCGCC
>JANOFA010000226.1:0-12660 GCA_031413355.1 Gemmatimonadota bacterium
ACATAGGTCTTCTCGGCTTCGGCGGGCCGCGCCGCGGCCTCGAGCAGCTCGGCCTTCAGCAGGAGCGCGTCGGGCGCGTCGTTGCTCTTCGGATGCTCGCGCACCAGCCGATCCAGCGTGGTGAGCGCGTCGGAGCGCCGCGTCGGTGTCGCCGGTGCATTCGGTGCCCAGCAGATCGCGGATGGTCGCTTCAAGGAACGTGATCGCCTCAGGGGTCACATAGAAGCGACCCAGCATGGAATATTTGCTCAGCAGGTTGCCGCCCAGATCCCCGCTGACCAGCCCGGCGAAATTGGCGGTGGCCCACGCGACACATGCTTCGGGAGTGTCGAACAGCTCGGCTTCGCTCTCCTGACGGAAGTCGGTCACCACCTTCAGAAAGGCCGCTGGCGACTCCGCCAGCCGTTCCTGCAGCCGCACGACGAGGTCGTAGGGCTTGATCCCGTGGTTCCGGGCGAACTGGAACGCCTCTTCGTAGTTCCCCTCGTAATAGAAGATGGTCAGGAGAATGTGGAAGATCCGCGTCTGGTAGTAATCCTCGTTGGAGAAGAGCGGGGTGGCGATGACCATCTCTTCCGTCTCGATGACCGGCTCACCGGTGTAGTCCCCGATGTTCCGCGCGACCACCCGGAACTTGGTGCGGAAGCCGAACTTCTCCCGTTGATCGGGGTTCGCCAGCGGGGCGCCATGGAGCAGCATCAGTTGGTGAGCGGAAATGCGGTTCACGCCCGTCTCGAGCAGATCGCGCACTGCGTGCATGAAGGATTCCTTCGTCTCGCCCGGCATGCTCAGGATCAGCTCGCCGTAGCTCTGCATTCCCTGGGCGTGCAGCTCCTGCTGAATGGCGGCGTAGGTCTCCAGCTTGATGTTTGACCGCTTGATGTTTTCCAGCACCACCGGGTTGAGCGACTGCACCGCCGAGGTCATGGGCAGCGTCCCGCGCACCTTCCGCATCACCCGGATGATCCGCTCCGCCTGGTTCTTGCCCGTCGTCGTCCGGATGTACTTGGGCCACTTGTAGGTATCCTGCAGCCAGGCGATATAGTCCGCGACTTCCTCGTCCCGTTCGTACATGCCGAAATTGTCGTCCGCGAAGCAGACCGGCATTTCCGGCTTGACGCGGGTCGCGAGATGCAGGAGATCGGCGCGGACATTCGCGATGGAATGCGCGAAGATCTTGCTGTTGGACTTGACCGAGGAGTTGCAGAACTGGCAGGTGAACGGGCAGCCGCGCGCGATCTGCAGCATCGGGAAGTAGCCCGAGGCGTAGTAGGGGTCCATCCAGCCGCCCAGATAGGGCGAGGGTACCTCGTCGAGATCCTTGATCCGCTCCACGTCCCCGCCGCGGATGAATTCCTCATCACTCCGCCGGATCCAGTCATTACCCGCCAGCGGTTCCGCCCGGGCCTGCTCCAGGTCGAGCCCCGCATCGGCCAGCCGGCGGAGCACGTTGAGGAACGCCCGCTCCCCTTCATACGTCGGCCCCCGCACCGCGATGTCGATCTCCGGCATCCCTCGCATCCACGTCGCCATCTCCGGCTGGGTAAGCGGATAGTGCGGACCGCCCATCAGGGTGATCATCGAGGGCTGCCGCCGCTTGGCGTACCGGGCAAAATGAGTGGCGAGGTTGTGATTCCACGCAAAACTGGAGAGCCCGAGGACGTCTGGCGGAGCATTGTCGAGAGCCACTTTCAGCTCTTCGGGCTCCCGGAACAGGCGGATTTCGAGACCGCCCGGGCGGTCAAAGTAGGCCTGGGCATAAGCTGCGCAGTTGGCGACTGCGATCGGATAGATATCTGAGCTGTAGGTCAGCTGATTGTGGCCGAGGTCGGCAAGATAGACGCGCATGGTCTGTACTCCCGGGGCGGCCCCTTCTACTCAGGGTCCCCCTTGGAAAGCGATGGTTTGACGGACGCCGTCTTCAACCGAGACAAACGGGTACCAACCGGTCAGGTGTTGCAACTTGGCAACAGTGACTGGTTTGTGGTGCATTTCAGCGATATGTGTGCCCACCAGCCCAAATTGAAGCCTCGCCTCCGGAATTAGCAAGACATGTGCCGCCTGTAGCGTGAAATCACGAACTGACAACAACTTCCCGGTCGCCAGGTTGACGATCTCCGCCGGTGCCCTGACCGCGACACCCAGCCGGAGTAGCCCCTCCGCAACATCCTCCACAAAGGTGAAATCCCGCATCTGGGTGCCGGTCGTCAACGGAACGGGGCCGCCGGTTGCCGCGGCCCTGAGCAGGGACGGCAGCAGCCGCGTGGTATGCTCACCCGGCCCGTAGACTGTGAAAAGCCGAGCTGTGACGCTGGGTAGTCCTGCCGCCTCGGCGATCCGGCGAAGCGCCACTGTCCCGTCGAGTTTCGACCGTCCATAGGGATCGGTTGGCTGGGGCGAGGGACCATCCTCGGCGAGGTCGCCATCGAGATTGCCGTACTCCAGAGCTGAGCCGCAGTGGACCAGGCGGGCCCCGGCCCACCGCTCCAGGGGCAGATCGCGAAGCGCCGTTGCGATTTCCGCCACGAGGTCGCGGTTGAGCCGGAGCAGGAGGTCGCTATCGCGCTCGCTTCGGTCCACGCCATAGCCGGCGGCGTTGAACACGATCGCGGGTCTGGTCGTCTCGATCAGCGCGCTGACCGCGCCTGCACGGGTCAAGTCGACTGGCTCGATTCTGGCCCCCGCGCCCCAGCGATCCAGAATTCGCGCTCCCTCCTCCGGATCCCGCACCGCCGCGATCACCTCGGCGCCGGCATGGGTCAGTCTGCGCGCGATCCATCGGCCGATGAAACCTGACGCCCCGAGCACCAGCGCTCGGCTGCCCTGATAACTACTCCCAGACGGGCTCATGGGGCGACATTGTCCGGCAGGACCGCCAGCTCCGCGCTCGTCAGCGGCCCGAGCACGACCCGGTAGCCCGCCCCGGTGCGCGAGGGGCCATCGACAACCCAGACCGGGCGGTCAGAATAGACCTCCGCCAGACGAGTGCGGACAGCGCCACCCTTATCCCAGGCATAGATCGGTACTGGTGCCTGCAAGTCGAGCGGGTTGAATGGCGCGGCCGAAGCGAAGTCCGGGGTCTCCCGCCCGCGGATGAGGACCAGGCTCCGGCCAAACTGGTGCTCCGTCGCAAGGTGGACGAGACCGGGCTGCATGCCCCGGTAGTTGTGATATTTGTCCAGCGCGCGCCACGGCACGAATGCGGCGAAGCAACCGATGACAAGCAGTGTCGTACCCGTCAGGACCCGACCGTGCCGGGCGATCCCCTCCGCCGGGAAGCCACGCATCCGCTGGGCGACCTGCTCGAGTCCTCGCGCGGTGAGGCTCACCAGCGGCACGATCATCAGGTACCAGTACCGCCCCCCAAAGTCCGGTCCGCCGGAGAAATAGTTGAAGTAGTAGGCAGTGAAGACCGCACCCGTCACGATCAGCATCAGGCGGTCGCCCCGCACCAGCCCACCAACGGCCAGCAGCAACAGCAGCGGCGCGAACGAGCCGAGACTCCAGCCGAAGAGCTCGACGTTGATCGCCGTGGCATTCAGGTCGGCGTTGACGATCGCGTCGCGATGGCCATGGCCCGGGAACGGGTCGGTCGGCCAGCCCATGCCGCGGTCGGGACCAAAGCCATAGGCATTCGTATTCTTGCCGTAGACGCTGTCGGTGAACTCCATCATCGGGACGCGCCTCGCGCTGCCGCTGATCTGCTGGTTGTACGGCAGCACCGCCGCCCCGAGCAGCATGGAACCGAGTACCAGTCCGGCCGTGCCCAGCCGGGGTATCCGCTTTCCTCCAAGACCCAGGGACCAGAGCCCGAGTGGAATGGCGATCGCCATCGCATCGAGCTGCCTGAGGAGCGAGACACCACCCAGTGCTGCGCCGCCCAGCCACGCCCAGCGCACCTGGCCCGTCCGCCGTGTCCAGACCACGCCCAGGGCGGCCAGCAGCGCAAAGAGCAGCGTCGCTGTGTGGTTCATGAAACTCATGCCGAGGAAGAGCTGCCAGGGCGAACAGCAGTACAGGAGGGTGGCGAGGCGGGTCGTGCGAAGGTCGTAGAGATGCCGGAGCAGCAGGTAGAGCGCGAGCACCGAGAGCCCGGCGAGGATCGGATTCACCAGCCACGCCAACCCCAACGGGGCACCGGCGACCAGCATCAGGCTCCAGCCCGGCTGGGTGACCGCGTACCAGCCGGGTCGCGCCACATCCAGCAGCGAAAGATTGAAGGCCTCGAGGACCGGCGGGACCGGCAGGGCCAACCGGCCGGCTGCGAAGGTTCGGGCCTGTATGAGGTAGACGACCTCGTCGAGCAGGTGGGGATGGCGCTGATAGACGACCACCGCCAGCGCCGCGGTGGTCAGTGTGACGGCTCCGGCGGCGACCAGCGCGAAGCGATCGAGGCCACCATCGGCGGGGACAGCGGGATCACCCGGGGGCCCGAGCAGCCGGTCCCACCACGCGCCGATTCGGCCCGCCGCATCCGTGGGCAGCGCGAGCATCGCGAGCAGCAGGTTGCCGAGCGCCATGAGCTGGAATGCCGTGGCGACGAACAGTTCCACCACCCACGCGCCGACCTGGCGTGAGACCGTCGCGCTCAGGCAGAACAGCACCGCCAACAGCAGCGCGAGCTGCCACGGCCGGGCGACGGCGCCGAAATGCTCGGCGATCTGCCGGCGGTGGCGCACCAGTCCGATCAGGACCGCGGCGCACTGGACGGCGAGCAGCGCGAGCACCCAGCTGGGTGTGGTCGAAAGAATCACGGCCGGTGGGCGCAGATGCTGGTAGCGGACCATCGTGCCGGCATCGATGAGCTGCAGGCAGGCCCCGAAGCCGGCGACCGAGAGACCGGCCCACGCACCGGCGACGGCGGCCCCCGCGAGTGCGGCGCCGCCAAACAGCAGGAGCCCGAGTGCGGCAGTGAGTGGAACCACCGCCAGCCCGACAGGATAGCCGCTCGCATCCCGCAGCGAGGGAGACCACAGGCTGATGAGAAGTGCGAGGGCGAGCGCGCCCGAGATCCCGGCGCGCAGGCGCGGAAGGCTCACGGCGGGACGGCCCTGGTGGCAGTCGGTGCGGTCGCCTGTTCGAGGATCTGGCTGAGCCGGGCCACCGCCGCGCTGTCCACCGCCGCAAGATTGGCCTGCTCCGCCCGATCGGTGGAGATATCGTAGAGCTCGGTGGTGTGGTCGCCGTTCTGAATCAGGCGGAGGCCGTCGAGCAGGAGCGAGCGCATCGGTCCCTTGCTTACCGGATACCGGTCCGGCAGACCCGAGGCGTAGTTTACCTCCGACAGCAGCGTGTCCGGCGCCTCGGCCGAACCACTCTCGGCCCAGAGCGGGACGAGCGAGCGCCCGGGCAGAGTGGCCTGCTCCTGCGGTGCGGCCAGGGCCAGGATCGTCGCGGGAAGATCCCGCGTGGTAACCGGTACCGTCACCCGTCGTCCGGCGGGCACGGTACCGGGGAGCCAGAGGAGCAGCGGGACGTGAATTGATGGCAGATAGAGCGAGTTGCCGTGATCCATCAGCTCATGCTCGTAGAACTCTTCGCCATGATCCGAGGTCACGATCACAAGGGTATTGCGCAGGGCCCCGCGTGCCTCGAGGCTGTCAAAGAAGCGCCCGAGCTCGTCGTCGAGGGCGGCGATCGAGGCGTCGTAGGCGTTCTGCTGCCGCAGGACCTCATCCGGGAGCCAGGCGTACCCGGAGTGAAGCATCGGGTTGCCGCGCGGCTCGGTCGGGCCGAAGCGGTCACGGAATGGCGCCGGTGGGAGGTAAGGGGCGTGGGCATCGAGATAGTTGAGCGCCACGAACCACGGCGTCGCGGTTCCGTCACCCAGCCAGCCCAGCATGCTCGCGCTGATGTCGGTGGCGTGTTTCCGCGCCAGCGGCTGATACCAGCGGAACAAATCGCGAAACCACGCCGCTCCGGTAATCACCCGTCCGAGCGAGGCGCTCTTGACGATCATCTGGAAGGAAACCGGATACGCCTCCCAGTGCTGGAATCCGCGGTTGAGCCCCGTCTCCTCGCTGCCGTACGTGGTATTGGCGACGAAGCCCGCCGTCAGGTATCCCGTGGCCGCGAGGCGCTCAGCCAGCGTGGGATGGGTCGGGCCAAGGGCAACCCGCCAGTCGACGCCAAGCTCGTGAGGCCAGCGGCCAGTGAACATGCTTGCATGCGCGGGGAGGGTCCACGGGGCGGGGGACAGCGCCATCTCAAAGACCACGCCCTGGCTGGCCCAACGCTGCAGCTGGGGCGTTGTGGCACGCCCGTAGCCGTAGAGACTGAGGCTCATCGCGCGGACAGTGTCGAGAATGATCAGCAGCACGTTCGGGGCGCCGGCCCGGGCGGGCGGCAATGCGGCCACCGCCGCGCGCTCCCGGCGGCTCCCCAGGAGGCGCGGAACCAGCGCACACAGCACGACAACACCCAGCATCGCGGCCGTCGAGGCACGGAGCACTCGTCCGAATCCAGGAAAGGAGAGCGGCACCAGGCGAGCAAACTGGTAGCCGACGCCGGCCGCGAGCAGCAGCGCCGCGCCGCGGTGCAGCGGGGGGTACATGAGCAAGACGGCCCACCCGCCGAGAGTTGCGAGCACGCCGAGGACCACCGCCGGCGTGACGCGCGCGGGCCAGGCCCGCTGCGCCAGCCACAAGATGCTCCCGGCCGCCAGGAATACCGCGACATCCGCCAGCGGGGTCATCCAGCCAAAGTCGCTCCCCAGGAAAATCAACCGGTGCAGGATGAAGCGCTCGATCGCCTGCAAGGTGATTTCGGCCATCCCCGTGAGGAGGCCGAGCCAGAGCGCGAGTCGGAGTGGATGGAGGGCAGTCACGGCGTCGTCGGAGCTGGAGGAGTCAGGTGATCCGGCTGAGGGTCCACAACAAAGAGCGACAACGAGGCGCCGGGTTCCTCGATCCGGGTCGCTTCGTGAGCGCCGCGCTTGGCCAACTCTGTCCGCAGGCTGTTCAGCGGGTGCGATCCGAGGTCGGTGCTGAAGATCCAGAGGCGCGGATTCGCATCCGCCACGATCCGGTCGGCTTCGTTCGCCGCCCAGCCGGTGTCCGCGATCTGCCTGGAGTAGGGGGGCATGTAACTGGTGGTCACGCCCGAGGCGATGCCCATCAGCTCAATCCGTTGTCCGACCAGACGGCGGTGCTCCCATCCTTCGTGGCGCACGGCGTGGCCTCGGCTGGGTCGGTTGAGGAAGCCGGGGCCGCCGCTGGTGGACAGCGCGGCCATCGAGGCGAGGCGCGCGGAGTCGGGCGCCGACCAGTCGGTGGTGTGAAAGGTCCATGAGGGAATTCCGCCAGAGGCCACATAGACGGGATCGGTGGCCTCGCTCTGGTCGAGGAACCCCGTCCGGAGGCGTCCGGTCTCATCCCGCTCGATCGGATGCATCAGTATCCTGAAGCCGGTGCGCACTGCGGGAGTCACAAGCATCAGGCTGGCGACCAGTCCGAGCCGCTGGTGCCACGGGCCGCGGACGACGGCACCCAGAAGGCCCCACGTCCCCTCGGCGACCAGCAGGGCGACACCCGGCAGGGTGAACAGTACCAGCCGCGGCCACAGCGGATAAACTCGTGCGGCGGAACCGAGCAGCACCATCACGATCGGGCCAGCCACGCAGATCGCGACCGCCAGCCCCTTCCGCCGCGCCAGCAGCACAACCCCCGCCGCCACCACCAGACAGAAGAGCCGGCCGGCGAGCGGGGAGAAGCGGTACGGTCCAATTGGCGTGACGCTGAAGAACCGGCCGAAGATGGTCCGGGCGAGGAACTCCGCGCGAAACAGGAGATCCGGGGTGCCGGGCGTGAGGTAGTGCCGCTCCCAGCCGGACTCCATCATGGCGCTGCTCGAACCGGGGTGATACACGAGGAGGTACGCCGGCAGGAAGGCCAGCAGCCAGACTGCACCGGTGGCGATCAGCCGTAGCCGCCCGGCGCGGGTCGCCCGGATTTCCGGCGACGCCATCAACCCGAAACCGATGGCGGCGAGGACCACGATGGCGCTCGCGGAGCTTACGACGCCTGCCGCACCCGCGACAACCAGCACGGCCCAGCGCCGGCCAGAGGTGGGCTCCTGCAGCAACCGCAGCGCGAGCGAGATGAGGCCGCCCGCGACGAGCGCGTCGATGCTGTAGGGTTTCAATTCCGCGGAGTAGTAGATCGCGATCGGCGAGAGGGCCACCAGCGCCGTGGCGAGCAGGGCGGGGCCCGCGGGGAGGAGTCGGAAGGCCAGGCGGCGCATGACCACCAGCAGCAACAGTCCAGCGATGAAGGGCCAGAGGCGGAGCGCGTAGCTGTTGGGCCCGCCGATCAGGGCGGTGGCCCGTGTCAGCCAGAGGAAGGGTATCGGGGCGACCTGGTCGTAGTCGAGCGGGTGCAGCAGGCCGGTGAAGGAGCGCGCCATGATGTTGATGGCGAGCCGGACTTCGTCGGACCAGAGACCCCGGCCGTGCAGGTAGTGGGCGCTCCGCAGCACCACGCCGATGAGGAGCAGCGCGAGCACCGGAGTTCGGAGCGTGGAGGGCGGACGCGCCACGGTGGTCTCGGTCATCGGACGGGGGGCGCGGCGGACAGGACCGCATCCAGGGTCCGGCGGCCGGCCGCGAGAGCGGTGGCGTAGCTGGTATCGCCCGCCAGGTTCCTCTGCTCGGTGGAGTCGCCCAGGAAGTCGTACAGCTCCTCCGTGCCGTCGCCCAGTCGGATGTAGTGAAACCCGTCGAGGACCACGCTGCGCATGGTGCCACGGCTCACCGGAATCCACTCGGCGAGATTGGCGGCGAACCCGAGCTCGGTCACGATCGTGTCGCGGGCGGTCGTGTCGCCCTGCCACATCCGCGAGAGCGAGCCTCCGGGCATGGGCACACCCGAGATGCCAAGGAGCTCGAACACTGTCGCGGACAGTGCACGGGTTGAGACCGGCTGCGCCACCCGCAGCCCCGCCGGCACCCGGCCCGGCCCGGTGATGACCAGCGGGACCTGTAGCGACTGGCGATACAGGCTGCCGCCATGCTCTACCAGGCCGTGCTCCGCGAACTCCTCGCCGTGGTCGCTTACCAGAATGATGATCGTGTTCTCCCGCAGCCCCCGGCGGCTGAGTTCGTCGAACATGGCACCGAGCTGAGCGTCGAGGTAGGCGATGGCCCGGTTGTAGTCGTTGCGGGCAGGCACGAGATCGGACTCGCGATAGCCGGGGTGGTCCGGTGTTGCCGGTTCGGCGCGTCGCGGGTAGCCATCGGAGTGTACCGGTCCCCAGAGCGTGTCGTAGGGCGCGGGCGGAAGGTATGGCTGATGGGCGTCGAAGTAATTCAGGAATGCGAAGAACGGCCGTTCCGTTTGACGGTCATCCAGCCAGCGGAAGAAGTTCCGGTGGATGTCGGCGGCGGACTTCCGCGCCAGTTTTTCGGTCGTGCCAATTCTCCGCCGAAAGCTGCGATCACGACTGAGCAGCCGTCCGAGGGAGGTGCTCCACGCCATCTGCGCCAGCGAGATCGGCCAGTCCTCGTAGTGCGAGAAGCCGCGCTGCAGTCCGGTCTCCCACCCACAGTAGTTGGCGTTGGCGACGAAGCCCGCCGTCTGATACCCGTGCGCCGCGAGCACCGAGGCGAGTGTGGCTTTCCCGTCTTCCAGCGGGGCGAAATAGTCCGCCTCCAGTTCATGGGGATGGCGACCGGTGAACATCGCCGCATGCGATGGCAGCGTCCATGGAGCTGGAGCGATGGCCCGGTCGAACACCACGCCCTCGCGGGCCCAGGCAGCGATGCGCGGTGTGGTCTCCCGTGCGTAGCCGTAGAGGCTCATGTCGAAGGAGCGCACAGTATCGAGGACGAGGAAGAGGACGTTCGGCGTTGCGGGTGCCTCTGGGAGCGCCGCGAGCATCCGGCGCTCGCGCACCCACCGCCCCAGCACCATGCCTGCGGCCGAGAGGAGGACCAGCCCGAGGAGCACCGGCAGGGTCCGCCGCACGATCCGGTGCCAGCGATCGCCGGAGAGGCGGCCAAGCCCGACCCCGACTCCGAGGGCCAGCAGCAGGGCGCCTCGCGGATCAAATCCTGGCAGCATGAGGAGCAGCAGCAGGCTACCGAGGGTTCCCGGCAGCCCGATGGCGACCTTCCACTGCAGGCTTTGGGGCAGCCGCGGCACGATGGCCCAAAGGAAGAGGCCCGGTACCGCCAGCGCCATCGCCATGTACGCCAGTGGCGCCATCCACAGCGCGTCCTGGCTGACGAAGGCGAAACGCCCGGTCGACAGCTTGATCCCAACGAGCATCAGGACCTCGCCGATCCCGGTGGCCAGCCCGAACCAGGCGGACACGACCAGAACGTCGCGCGCAGTGAGTGGGCGCGCCGCGGAATGGGGTGTGGTCGTCATGGTGACTCCAGCAGGTCGCGCACCAGGGTGCGAAACCGCTCCAGCGGGGCTGCGCGTTCCGGCGCCGTCGCCAGGTTTGCTCGCTCCTCCGCATCGTGCTCGAAATCGTACAGCGACTCCGTCCCGTCACCGGTGCGAATGTAGCGATAGCCGTTCTGGATGGCGGAGACCATGTCCCCCTTCGAGGCGGGATACCACTCGGGCTGCTGGGGTGCGTATTGGAGTTCGGCGAGCAGGGTATCGGCTGGCAGGGTGTCGCCCTCCCAGTAGCGCCGGAGCGACCTGCCCGGCAGAGGCGCATCACCGACGCCCGCCAGATCGAGGATCGTCGCGGCGACGTCACGCAGGCTGACCGGCGTGGTCACGTGCGAGTCCGCCGGCACCCGACCGGGCCAGCGGACCAGGAGCGGAATGGCGATCGACGGCCGGTAGAGGCTGTTACCATGATGAATCAGCCCGTGCTCGTTGAACTCTTCGCCATGATCCGAGGTGATGATGACAATCGTGTTGTCGAGGACACCCCGGGCGGCCAGCGTGTCGAGGAGGTGGGTGATCTCGGCGTCGAGATATCCGATCGCAGCGTCGTAGGCGTCGATCGCTCCCTGGATCTGGGCGGGGCTCCAGCCTCCGTCGCGGCGCCCATGGCGTTCGAGGTTCGGCACGGGCACGACGCCGGGGGTCGAGAATCGGTGCTGCCACGTGTCAGGCGGCAGGTAGGGGGTGTGCGCGTCGTAGTAGTTCAGGAACGCAAAGAACGGCCGGCTGCCGTCACGCGCCTGCCACCGGAGGAAGGAGCGGTTGATCTCCGCCGCATTCTTCCGTCCCACCAGCTCCTCGATGCCCAGCGTCTTCCGCACCACGCCGGCTTCCATCACGGTGCGGGAGAGCACGGCGCTGGCGAACAACGTCCCCAGCGTTGCCCGATGGTCCTCGTAGCGGCTGAAGCCGCGTGCGAGACCGGTCTCCGCACTCGTGTAGTAGATGTTCGCCACGATACCCGCGCTCCGGTACCCCATGCGCGCGAGCGCCTCCGCAACGGTCGGGAGGCTGTCGCCCATCTCGCTATACCAGCCGGTCTGCTGTTCGTGCGGCCAGGTGCCGGTGAGCAGCGAGACGTGCGATGGCAGCGTCCACGGCGCGGTGGAAAAGGCCCGGTCGAATTGAGTGCCCTGCCGAGCCAGCTCCGCGAGGCCCGGTGAAGTGGGACGGGGATAGCCGTAGGCGCTGAGGTTGAGGGAGCGGACCGTGTCGAGCACCAGCAGGAGAATGTTGGGCGCTCCGGCGTTCGCGGCGGGGAGACTCGCCAGGGCGCGTCGTTCGGCCCACCACCGTGCGGCCGGTACACCGGCGACCAGCAGCAACATCGTGGTCGCCAGCGCCGGCAGTGTGCGCCCGACCCACTGCTCGAGGACGGCGCGGTGCGGCCTGAGCCAGCGCGTGCCCTGCACGCCGATGCCGAGTGCGATGAGAAACGCCGCGCCCCCGTGGAGACTGGGCAGGAGCCAGAGCCCGCTCAGCACGGCGAGGGTGGCGTAGATCGCCAGCCCCCACCGTAGGCGGATGTCGTTTGGCAGGCGCCGCGAGACGACCCACCAGAGCCATCCCACGAGCAGGAAGACAGCCAGCGTCGCCACCGGCGTCATCCAGAGGGTATCGCCGCCGCGGAAGATGAGCATGCCGCGGCCGAACTTCCGGAGGGCGAGATAGGTCAGTTCTCCCCCGCCGGTCAGGAGTCCACACCAGGCCCCGAGTCTCAGGATGTACGGGCGATCGGCTCTGGAGGCAGCCTGCGTCACAGGTCGGCGCACGGCAGTGGCAGTCCACGGCCCGGTCGGGGAGGAGTGGTGTGGGCTTCCCCGCCCGATCGTGAGCGCCACGGACTCGCGGTGCGTGGTGCGGGCTGTCGATTGAGCCGCCGAAGAGACCCCACCACACCCGGGAGAAGCATCGGAGCGACTTTTCGAGGCCGGGACGTCGCGGCCATCAGCGTGTCCCGCCGAAGATCGGCATGCGGCTACTCATCGCCGGGTGTGATCTCAGCCGCGTCGTTCGGCGGCGGGCGGCCTGTCGAGTCGGGCCGGGGCAGGGCCTCGATGATGCTCTGCAGTCCCCTGGTCCGGGGGTGGGCTGCGGAGTCGCCGTAGAAATCGATCTGCTCCCACCGGTCCGTGCCGATGTCGAACAGCTCAAAGCGGCCGTCTCCTCCGCGGATCAGGTGACGTGGTCCGTCGAAGGCTGAGGCCAGATCACCCTTCGAGACCGGCAGCCATGAAGGTTTGCCCCAGGCATAGCC
>JANOFA010000227.1:0-1845 GCA_031413355.1 Gemmatimonadota bacterium
CCGGAAGGGGCTTGGGAGCCGTTTCACCGCGTGGGCTGGCGGCAATGGGTGCGCTCCTATATCGGCATGGGGTACTACGGCACGTTCACCCCGCAGGTCGTCCAGCGGAATATCCTGGAAAATCCCGGCTGGTACACCGCCTATACGCCGTACCAGGCGGAAATCGCCCAGGGGCGGCTGGAAGCGCTGCTCAACTTCCAGACGATGGTCGCGGATCTCACCGCGCTGCCGGTCGCCAATGCCTCGTTGCTGGACGAAGCAACCGCGGCCGCCGAAGCCATGCACCTGACCGCCGCGGTGAAGCGGGTGACCGGAACACCGGAATACCTGGTGGACCCCGGCTGTCATCCGCAGACCATCGCGGTCGTCCGCACGCGGGCGGAAGCACAGGGCGTCGATGTGCGGGTAGTGGCCGCGGACGACATGGTGTTTGGCCCGGCGACGATCGGCTGCCTGGTGCAGTACCCCGCCACCGATGGCAGCGTGCGGGACTTTGCGCCGCTGTGCACCCGGGCGCATGCCACCGGGGCGGTTGTCACCGTCGCCACCGACCTGCTGGCGCTGACAATGCTCACCCCGCCGGGCGAGTGGGGAGCGGACATCACGGTGGGCAGTTCCCAGCGTTTCGGCGTGCCGATGGGCTACGGTGGCCCGCACGCAGCGTTCTTCTCCTGCCGGGACGAGTACAAGCGCAATTTGCCGGGCCGGATCATCGGCGTGTCGAAGGACTCCAGCGGGCGCCTGGCGCTCCGCATGGCGCTGCAAACCCGGGAACAGCATATCCGGCGCGACAAGGCCACGAGCAATGTCTGCACCGCGCAGGTGCTGCTCGCGGTGATGGCCAGCATGTACGCCGTCTACCACGGCCCCGACGGCCTGCGCCGGATCGCCGAACGGGTACACACCCAGGCCACCATGCTGGCGGATGCGCTGCGCCGCCTGCGGTACCACGTCGTGCACAACCATTTCTTCGACACGGTGTGCGTGGAGGTGCGGTCGGCCAACCTGCCGCGGATTCTGGACGCCGCCCGGGACCGCAAGATCAACCTGCGCGTGCTCGACTCGCACCATCTCTGCGTCGCACTCGATGAGACCGTCTCGGTCGCCGACCTCTCCGACCTGATTTCGGTGTTCTCGCTGGACATCGCCCTGCCCTACATGCTGGGCAGCGGCACAGCGTCGCCTGAGGCGATCCCCGCCGGATTGGCGCGGCGGTCGGTGTACATGATCCATCCCGTCTTTCATCGCTGCCACAGCGAGACGGAGATGCTGCGCTACATCAAGCGGCTGGAGGCGAAGGACCTCTCGCTCACCGCGGCGATGATCCCGCTCGGTTCCTGCACCATGAAGCTGAACGCCACCACCGAGATGATGCCGGTGAGCTGGCGCGAGCTCAACCGGCTGCACCCCTTTGTCCCGCTGTCGCAGGCCCAGGGGTATCAGCTTCTCTTCAATCATCTGGAGAGCTGGCTGGCGGAGATCACCGGCTTCTCCCGCGTCTCGCTACAGCCCAACGCCGGCTCCCAGGGCGAGTACGCCGGCCTGCTGGTGATCCGCGCCTATCATCGCGCGCGCGGCGATACCCATCGCACCACCTGCCTCATCCCGATGTCGGCCCACGGCACCAACCCGGCGAGCGCTGTCATGGCCGGACTCACCGTCGTACCGGTGGCCACCGATGAGCGGGGCAACGTTGACCTGGCCGATCTCCGGGCCAAGGCGGAGAAGTATCGCGACACCCTCGCCTGCCTCATGGTGACCTATCCCTCGACCCACGGCGTCTTCGAGTCCTCGATCCGGGAGATCTGCCGCACGGTCCACGATCAGGGCGGACAGGTCTACATG
>JANOFA010000228.1:0-1248 GCA_031413355.1 Gemmatimonadota bacterium
CGGCCCCCCAGGTTCCACAGGTCCGTCGAATCATGGTGACGCTCGATGGATCTCCCTTCGCCGAGGAGGCGCTGGCAGCGGCGCAGGCCATGGCTGGTGCATTCGGCGCGGAGATCGTCCTGCTGCTGGTCATCGAGCCGCCGGTCCCGATTGCCGATCCAGCCGGCCTGACGGTGATCCCCGTGACGGTCGATGCGGAGAAACGCATACGAGAAAGCGCCGCGGCCTATCTCGCCACGGTCACCGGTCGGCTCGCCGCCGAAGGGGGGGCGGTGACCAGTGCCGCGGTCGAGGGGGCCACGGTCGCAGGAGCTGTCCTCGCGCAGGTTGACGCGCAGCGGATCGATCTCCTCGTGATCGCGAGCCACGGCGCCGGAGGCTTCGAGCGACTGGTCATGGGCAGCGTTGCCGACAAGGTGGTGCGCGGGGCGCATATCCCCGTGCTTGTGGTCCGTCCCGAGGGGGCCGGTCGCCCGATCCCGTAGCGTATCGGGAAGTCCAGGCGAGCCGGGTGCGGGAACCGCGGTCGCTCGCCGTCGCGGTGGAGCTGGAGGCGCGGATTGCCCGGAGTCTTGACTCCGAGCGTTCGCGCCTCCGTTGTGTCGGAGAGTCGGCGGATCGCGTCAGGCAGAAGGGGCTGGCCGACGGCTGTCAGCCGTCAATCAGCTGAAGGCTGACTGTGAGGGGCATCACGCCCTCAATTTTCCTTCCTGCTATCTTTGATCTTGGGCGGAGGCTTCACTCAAGGAATGCAATCATGCGGCAAAGTGGCAGGATCCGGATGCTGGTACTCGTGCCCGCACTTTTCGGGGCATGCAGCGATAGCGGGGCACCCAATGGCGGTGGTGGTGGCGGCGGCGGCGGCGTGCCGCCCAGCATCACGCTCGCGACCTACTATGGGGGCTCGGACGATGAGATGATCCGCGATGTTGCTGTCGACAATGCGGGCAACGTCTACCTCACGGGAGGCAGTCGTTCGCCCAATTTCCCCGTGACCACCGGATCGCCCCAGGGGGACTACGACATCGTCGTCCTGAAGCTGAGCGCCAGTGGCCAGCTGATCTGGTCCCGCCGGTTCGGAGGCTCGGGATACGACCGGGCCTACGCAGTCGAGATCGACAACCAGGGACAGATCGTGCTGGGCGGCCGCGCGAGCGCGGGCTTCCCGGTCACGGTGGGTGCGTTTCAGACCACCTTTGCGGGCGGCACAGCCCCTGGTCCCAATCCGTATGGCGAGCAGGACGGCTT
>JANOFA010000229.1:0-3512 GCA_031413355.1 Gemmatimonadota bacterium
AGCTTGGTCATCGCCGAGAGGCCCGCGGCGATGCCGAGGACGAGCCACCAGGATTTTGCTCGACCGGAGAGCAGTGCCACCAGGGCGAGAGTCGCCAGGCACCACCAGAGCTGCTCGAAGACCACCGGCTGGAACAGCACGCCGGTGCGCATGAAGAGCGGGGCGACGAAGAGGCTCATCGCCGCGAGGATCTGGGCATGAGCCCCGCCACCCAGCATGCCGGTCATGCTCGCGGTCAGCAGAATGATCGCGACCACTGCCAGCGCCGGCAGGAGGTGGAGGGCGGTGAGCAGGTCGAAGGGGAGCAGCCGGGCGAACTGGGCGAGAGCCGCGATGAGCGGCGGGAACTGCATGCGGAAGAAATCGAGGTGATCGCCCATGGCGAGGTAGAGCAGCTCGTCGCGATGGAACTCATATCCCGGGCGGGGGAGGAGGTGCAGGCAGAGGCTCGCGAGCGCGATGATCCAGACGGCGCGCGGGAGGGGATCCGGTCGAGCCTGCATGCTTGATCCGATGGGAATGGGGCTCGGTGACGTACGCCGGATGCGCTCCGGAGTTTCGCGGTGCAGCGACGCTCAGGGCGCGGCGGCGGGGAGGATGATCACCGCGCAAGCGATCCGCGCGCCGGAATTGCCGGTCGGGTCGGTCACTTCATCATCGGGCGCGGCATGAATCACCAGCGCGGTGCCCGGAGCGCCGATCGAGGCGGCACCGGGTTGCAGCGTCACTCTCGTGACGAGCACACTGGCTCGGCCGAGCCCATGGTGGTCCACCACCAGGTTTGGCAGATCGCCGATGTGCGCGCCGAGCGGATTTCTCGAGCCATGCTGCCTGGACGTGGGGTTGAGGTGGCCCGTCGCGGTGGTGAATGCCGGCGGCTCACAGAGCGGGGCGGCATGGAGGTGCATGCCGTGGTTGCCGGGCGCGAGTCCCGAAATGGCGACCTCGAGCTGCACGCCGGACGGGGTCTCCGTTGCGCCCACCTGTCCGATGCGCCGGCCGGCGGAATCGAGGATGGCAAAGGCGCCGCGTGGTGCGGCCTGGGTGGCGACGCGACCGACCGGTGCCGGGCCCGCGGTAGCAGCGGACTGATTCTGACAGGCGGCGAGTGGCAGGAGGACGAGGAGCGTTGTTGGGCGCATCTGGGAAGCTCGGCTCAGCTGTCGTGTCGGCGCAAGGCCTCGCCCGCAGGGTCGCTCCGGCCTCTGTCCCGGTGCTGGCGGGGCTCGCCCGCAGGGTCCCTGCGGGCGCTCGGCTTTGCGGTCGTTAGAGTGATGGCGTGAGGGCCAGCTACGCACGCGCCCTCCGGGATTCCTGCGGTCTCGCCCCGACCCGACTCCCGAACTTGTGCAGTGCTGCTCTTCTAGGGGAGGCTTCCCGAGTAGGTCGGCGTGGCCGATGGGCGCGTCGTGCTGCCGGACCAGGGGGCGCGTGACAGGGCGGCCCAGAGTTCGATGATGTTGCGGCGATTCTGGCCGAGGTCGCTCTGCCCGATGCGGGAGGCGCTCTGCACCAGCACCGCGCTGCCGCTGTCGCGGGGTTCGACCAGGATGTACAGGTCATCGACGAAGCGAAAGAGCCGCGTCGTCCGTGTCACCCAGAGCACCGCGCCACTGGTGTCCTGCACCTGCCAGCGCGGGAGGGTGAGGGCTGCGCTGATGATGCGGCCGCGCACATCGGCGGGCGCGGCGGGATAGCGATGGGGCCGGAGCGCGGAATCGGCATGACCTGCCACGGTGCGTGCGATGTTGCCGCCCTGTGGCTGGGTGAGCAGTGCGCGGAATTCGGACTCGGAGGGGGAACGGAGCGGACCTGGCACGGCACAACCTCCAGCGAGCAGGAAGAGGCAGATCGCTACCCGGTGGCGGGCGACCTGGAGGTAGTACCGGGGTGCGGCGGCGAGGTTCCTCATCTCGCGTCTGCCTCTTGCCGTGTGCGGGCCGAGGGGTAGCATTTGCTGGTGATCGGGGTGGAGGGGCATCGGGCGCTCCGTGGGAAAGCCATGTGCAGGCTCAAGTTGCCGAACAATACCGGGTGTGCCACAGACAGGTGAGATCGGGGCACCCGACTTGCTCTTTCGGGGCTGGTTTCTGCAATCAGGAGGGGTTCGTGAAATTCATGCTGGTGGGGGCGCTGCTGGTGGGGGGGGCGTGGTATGTGGTGAAAACCCAGTTGCCCCAGCCGGGCCAGGGGCCGGAAGCGGCCGCGGGGAAGCGGGCGGCCAATGCGGTGCTGCAGGCCATCGACTACTACAAGTCGGCGCGTCAGGTGTATCCGCAGGGGCTGGAAGACATGATCCCGGAGTATCTCTCCGGCGAGCCGCGTCTCCCTAGCGGGGTGTCGATCGAGTATCAGCGGCTGGGGCCGACGTTCAAGCTGACGTTCAACTACAAGAACCCGCTGCCGGTGCACTGCACCTTCGAGCCGGCGACACAGTGGGTGTGCGAGTGGTTCTGAGCTGCTCTGGGCGGTTGGGCGATTAGGCGATTGGGCGATTAGGCGATTAGGCGATTAGGCGATTAGGCGATTAGGCGATTGGGCGATTGGGCGATTGGGCGATTGGGCGATTGGGCGGTTGGGCGATTAGGCGATTGGGCGATTGGGCGGTTGGACGATTGGGCGGTTGGGCGGTTGGACGATTGGGCGGTTGGGCGGTTGGGCGAAAGGACGGGTAGGGCAGGCGTCCCCGCCTGCCCGCGCCACGCCTGGAGGACCGCAGTCTCCCGCCACTGGCTGCCGGGTGAGCTCGCGGCCGCACCCGGGCGATGCTCTCCGGCGGCTGGGCGCGGTGGATGATGCCCTGCGTCGCCACGACGACGACGCCCAGCTCCCGCTCGGCCCACTCGCGCCACGGTGTCCACGCGCGGGACTGCTCCGCGACCAGCGGCGTCGGGTGTTCGGCGAGGTAGCAGAGAAGGTCCGACCCGACATAGGCGGCGATCTCCTCGGCCACCGGCTCGCGCGTCACCGCGACCCGGTCGATCGCGGTGGCCGCGATCCGCGTCGCCGGCATGGTCCCGGGATCGAGGAACTCGCCCTGCGCCCCCCATTCGTCGGCGACCATCCGGGCTGCCGCTTCCGTCGGCAGCAGGAAGCGGTTGTGCGCCGGCGTCTTCGGCGCGCGGCCGTCGAGCAGGACAACCCAACCCCCGGCCTCCCCCGCGGCGACGGACGCCTCCTTCCAGAAGCGCTTCAGCCGCTCTTCGGATTCGCGGAAGCCTTTCCGGGCGGCGACCATCGGGTCCAGGGGCGGGATATGGCTCATGCGAAGGCTCGTGCGGAGAAGCGGAGGAGAGCGGCCTCCAGGTCGATGAAGTCCGTGGCCACGTGACCGGCTCCGGCCGCGATCTGCTCCGCAGGCGTATGGAAGCCCCAGGCCACGCCCTGAGGCATGACCCCGGCGGCTCGCGCCATGGCGATGTCGTGAGCCGTGTCTCCGATCATGACGGTCGAGGAGGGTGCGTTGAGACGCAGCCGGCGGTAGCAACGGGTAGGGTTGGCGTTATTGTTGC
>JANOFA010000230.1:0-8197 GCA_031413355.1 Gemmatimonadota bacterium
GTAGCCACGCGCCTCGGCCAGGATCTCATCGTCGAGGTAGATGACACCGGGCCGGTCGTTCCGCTCCACCAGACTCCTGACCGGGGCGCCGGCGGCACCTCGCGCGGGGGTCAGCAGCATTGAAAAGGTCGAGCATCTGCGCCCGGGGCCGTTCGGGCCGCTCGATCCGCTCCAGCAGGTCGGCCCGACCGATGATCTCCTCGATGGAGCGCGCGCCCAGTTCGGCCAGGATCTCCCGCACCTGTTCCGCCACGAAGCTGAAGTAGGTGACGATCTGGTCGGGCGTCCCCTTGAACTTCGCCCGAAGATCCGGGCGCTGGGTCGCAATCCCCGTGGGGCAGGTGTTCAGGTGGCACTGTCGCGCCATGGCGCACCCGATGGCCACCAGCGGTGCGGTACCGAAGCCGTACGACTCCGCCCCGAGGAGCGCCGCGACCACGACGTCGCGCCCGGAACGGAACCCGCCATCGACCCGCACTTCGATCCGCTGCCGCAGCCCGTTCTCCACCAGCGTCGCCTGGGCCTCGGCGAGCCCCAGCTCCCACGGGCTGCCGGCATGCTTGATCGAGGAGAGAGGCGAGGCACCGGTGCCCCCGCTGTGGCCGGCGATCAGCACATAATCCGCGTACGCCTTTGCGACCCCCGCCGCCACAGTGCCGACCCCACTCTCCGCCACGAGTTTGACCCCGACCCGGGCACGGGGGTTGATCGTCTTGAGGTCCAGGATGAGCTGGGCGAGATCTTCGATGGAGTAGATGTCGTGGTGCGGCGGTGGTGAGATGAGCGAGACTCCCTGCACCGCGTGCCGCAGCCGCGCGATCAATTCCGTCACCTTGTGCGCTGGCAGCTGGCCGCCTTCGCCGGGCTTTGCCCCCTGCACGATCTTGATCTCCAGCTCTTCCGCGCGCACCAGATACTCGGCCGTGACACCGAAGCGGCCCGACGCGACCTGCTTGATCCGGTTGTCCACCCGGTCGCCGTTAGGCAACCGCTGATAGTTGAACGGGTCCTCGCCGCCTTCGCCGGAATTGGAGCGGGCCCCGATCCGGTTCATCGCGATCGACACCGTCGCGTGCGCCTCGGGCGAGAGCGCCCCCAGCGACATCGCAGCCGAGACGAAACGCCGCATGATGCGTTCGACCGGTTCGACCTCCTCGAGGGGCACCGGCGTGCCGCGCCTGAAGCCGAGCAGCTCGCGCGGGTTGGCGGGCTGGCGTGCGTCGACCCGGGCGAGATACTCCTTGAACCGGTCATATCCTGTGCTGATGTCGCCCTCCCTTGGCTTCCGCCCGCCCACGGCCTGCTGCAGGGCAAGGACGACGGGCGGTGCCCAGCCGTGCTCCTCCCCGTCCTTGCGATACCGGATCCGGCCGTAATCGGGGAGGCTCAGCGGCTCGACGGGCTGGTCCGCCGATGCGGGGGCAGTCACCATGGCGCGCCCATCAGTCCACGCCCATCGGTGACGAATCAGTGCGTCTTCGGCGATCTCCTCAAAGCCGATACCGCCCAGCGGCGATTCGGTGCCGCGAAAGCATCGTTCCATGACCTCGTGGCCGAGGCCGAGCACCTCGAAGATCTGCGCCCCGTTGTAGGATGGCAGTACGGAGATCCCCATCTTCGACATGATCTTGAGCAGACCCTTTTCCGCGGCGGCGCGAAAGTTCTGCCGCGCCTGTTCGGGTGAGGGGCGTTCGGTGCCGATGTCGTATCGGCTCTTCCGCTGGTTGGGACGGGCATGCTCCGTCTCGGCGTCCGGGGCGAACACGGCACTCACCGATTGCAGGGCCAGCCAGGGGTACACGACCTCGCAGCCATAGCCGATCAGGGCGGCGAAATGATGAATGTCCCACGCATCACCGGTTTCGGCGACGATGCCCAGCCGCATCCGCAGACCGAGGTCCATCAGATGGCGACGCACCGCCCCGACCGCGAGCAGCATCGGGATGGCGACCTGGTCCTGATTGGCGGACCGATCGCTCAACACGAGCAGTCGCGCGCCATTGCGCCCGGCGCGCTCGGCATCGTCACACAGTCGGTCGAGCGCCGCGCGCAGCCCTTCGGGGCCATCAGCCGCAGGGAAGACGGTCGGCAGTGTCACGCAGGGAAATCCCGGGGTGTTCCGCAGGGACGCCATCTCTTCGTCGAGCAGGATCGGATGGTCGACGCGGAGGACGCCAGCAAGGCTGGCGTGCTCGATCAGAAACGAACCGTGTTTTCCCATGTGGCTGCGGAGCGACATGACGACCGACTCGCGCAGCGGATCGATGGGCGGGTTGGTCACCTGCGCGAAGCGCTGCCGGAAATAGGAGTAGAGGCTGATCGGCTGACTGGCGAGCGGTGGAATCGGGGTGTCGTCGCCCATGCTCCAGATGGCGTCGATTGCGCTGCCCCCCATCGCCTCCAGGACGAAGCGCACGTCCTCAGTGCCGTAGCCGAACGCCACCTGGCGGGGCAGGAGTTCGCTGGCCGTCGGCGGAGTGCAGTGAGCGGCCGGGTCAGCCTCGAGCACCTGCATGTAGTCGCGGCACCACTGGCCGTAGGGCTGGCGCGAGGCGACCCGTCGCTTGACGTCCATGTTCCGCAGGACCGTCCCGGTGGTGAGGTCGACCGCGATGAACTCGCAAGGACCGAGTCTGCCGCTCTCGATCACGTCGTGCGGATCGAGGTCCACCAGCCCGACCTCGGAGCCGGCGATCACCAGCTGATCCCGGGTGACCTTGTACCTGCAGGGGCGCAGCCCATTGCGGTCGGTGGCCGCTCCGGCGGTCACGCCATCGAAGAAGGCCAGGGCCGCCGGTCCATCCCATGGCTCGGTGAGGTGGGCGTGGAAGCGGTAGAAATCGCGGATCGCGGGTTCCACGTCGGGATACCGCTCCCAGGCCTGCGGCACGAGCATCATGATGGTGTGCAGCGAATCGCGCCCCGACCGGACCAGCAATTCCATCGTGTTGTCGAACCCGGCCGAGTCGCTGCCTCCCGGCCAGATGACCGGCTTCACCCGCTCGATGTCGTCCCCCCAGATCGGCGACGCAAGGTCCGCCTCCCGGCCCGCCATTGCATTGCGATTGCCCCACAGGGTGTTGATCTCGCCGTTATGCGCGACCAGCCGGAACGGCTGGGCCAGCGCCCAGCTCGGCAGGGTGTTGGTCGAGTAGCGCTGGTGAAACACCGCGACTGCACTTTCATACTCGGGATAGCGCAGGTCGGGGAAAAACGCTGGCAGCAGGCTCCCGGTCAGCAGGGCCTTGTAGACGATCGTGCGACAGGAGAGGGAGCAGATGAAGAAGGGCGACAGCTTGAGCCGCTCCGCCTCTCGCTCGAGGTCGCGCCGCGCCAGATACAGCGCGCGTTCCCAGGCGTCGTCGTCGGGCGCCGTGCCGGGTCGGCCCACGAAAGCCTGGCGGATGGCGGGGCAGCTCGCACTCGCCTGCGGACCCAGGGCGCTGGGATCATGGGGTACATCGCGCCAACCGAGGACGGGCAGGCCGTTCTGCGCGAGGACCGCTTCGATGAGGGCCGTCGCGTGGCGCAGGGATTCATGGTCTGGCGGCAGGAAAAACATGCCGACGGCGAATGGCTGTCCTGGCTGGAGGTTGAGTCGCAGGCGATACGCTTCCCGATGGAAGAGCCGGGCCGGGATCTGGGTGAGGATGCCGGCGCCGTCACCCGAGTTATCCGTCGAGGCAGCCCCGCGGTGCGCTACCCGGCCGACTGCCTGCAAGGCCATGCGGACGATCTCATGCGATCGTCCCCCCGTGGCCCGGGCCACGAATCCGACCCCGCAGGCGTCATGCTCCCGCTGGACGGGGGAGGTCCGGGCATGACGCATCCGCAGCTCCGTCGGCGTGTCGCGGCGCGGCATGAGGGCTCCTTGGGACAAGAAAAAGGCCCGCTCGTCAACTAGCGGGCCGGGGCGTGTCAGACGGTGTCGCGCGTCAACACTCCGGGCCGCTCCCGAGCGGGAGGGCGGCGGTCGTAATGAGCGCAACGAGATGATTGGATGCCATGTGCATAAATATACATAGCGGTGATTGCTGGTCAAGTCCCGGGTTCCCGACGCACCAGGCGACCGGGCTCTTGACTTTCCTACCGGTCGCCGGTAATCTCGCAGGGCGTTGACCTGCATAAAGTTGTCGTATCTGGATGCCGATACTCAAGAGATACATGACTGCTGCGCTGCTGCTCCTCGGCCTTATTAGCCTCGTACTCGTCCTCCTGGAGGGCGGATACGGGGATCGCGGCGCATACGGGCTCGAGACATAACCGAGACGCACCTTCAGCCCCCTGCCGCGGACCCCGTGAAGGTCCGCGGTTTTCATTTGTGCCACCGAGCACGAAAGTGGAGTTTGATCATGGTCAGGAACGTCACGATCTTCGATACGACGCTGCGCGATGGGGAACAGGCCCCGGGCAACACCATGACACCGGACGAAAAGCTCCGGCTCGCCCGCCAGCTCGATGCCCTGGGTGTCGATGTCATGGAGGCCGGGTTTCCCTCCGCCAGCGAGGGAGACTTCCGCAGCGTCCAGCAGGTGGTGCAGGAGATCCGGCGACCGGTCATCGCGGCCCTTGCCCGCTGCCACCAGCGCGACATTGAACTCGCCGGGGAGGCGATCCGCGGCGCCGAGCGGGGTCGGCTGCACATTTTCCTGTCAACATCCGATCTCCACCTGGAGCACAAACTCCGGATGACCCGGGAAGATGCCCTCGAGCTTGCCCGTCGCTCTATCCGGCAGGCTCGCGCCTACACTGACGACGTCGAGTTCTCCGCCGAGGACGCCAGCCGCACCGACCGGGACTATCTCTGCCAGATGGTGGAGATGGCCATCGCCGAAGGCGCCACAACGATCAATCTGCCCGACACCGTAGGGTACGCGCTCCCCGAGGAATACGCCGCGATGTTCCGTCAGGTCATGGGCCGCGTGAACGGCGCCGAGCGGGTGGTGTGGAGTGCCCATTGCCATGACGATCTCGGTCTGGCGGTCGCCAATTCACTGGCCGCCATCGAGGCGGGCGTGACCCAGGTCGAGTGTACCGTCAATGGCATCGGGGAGCGGGCCGGGAACGCCGCGCTGGAGGAAATTGTCATGGCCAGCCGAGTCCGGCCCAGATGGCCCGGTTCCAGACCCGGATCAACGCCCACGAGATCTATCGGACCAGCCAGCTGCTCTCCTATCTCACCGGCAGCTTTCCGCAGCCGAACAAGGCGATCGTGGGGCGGAACGCCTTTGCGCATGAGGCCGGGATTCACCAGCATGGCGTGATCCAGAACGTCCTGACGTACGAGATCATGCGGCCGGAGGAGGTCGGCATCTCGCGCTCGACCCTGGTGCTCGGCAAGCATTCCGGCCGGCACGCACTGGAGCGCCGGTTCAAGGAACTGGGCTACGAGCTGACCGAGGAGAAACTGGCCCAGCTCTACAAGGAATTCTCGACCCTCGCCGACCGGAAGCGCGAGATCCTCGATGAAGACCTCCTCGCACTCATGCACGAGAGCTTTCATGACGCCCCCGAGGCCTACCAGATCCGCCTGCTGAAGGTGACCTGCGGCAGCATTCCGGCGGACGCCACCGTCTCGATGGCCGGCCCATGGGTTGGGGACCGGTCCGCCACCGGCACGGGGGACGGCCCGATCGCCGCTGCCTTTGCCGCCATCAGCGAGATTCTCGGCCGGCCGGTGGAGGTCACCAACCTCTCGCTTCGCTCGGTGACGCCGGGACGCGATTCGGTGGGGCAGGTCTTCCTGCAGTGCCGCATCGGCGGGAAGTCGCTCTCCGGGCAGGGCGCGTCGACCGACATCGTCGAGGCCAGCGCGCGCGCCCTGGTCCACGCGCTGAACAAGGAGCGGCACGCCGATCGGCTCGAGGCGGAAGCGCACGACGCGGTGCAGCTGTGGGGCGTGTGAGCATGCGGCGACGTGCCAGGCCCACCACTCGATGGCCGTGGGTGGCCTTTACCGGCGGCAACCTGATCGCCTCGCGCCTCGCGCCTCGCGCCATCGATCACGACCATCGGCGCGGACCTGCTCCACGATGACCGAACCGATTTCCGGGGCTCAGCTGCTGTGCCACCTGCTCGAGGAGCAGGGGGTGGACGTGCTGTTCGGCTATCCCGGCGGCGCCATCATGCCGCTCTACCACGCGCTGCCGGAGTTCCCGGCGCTGCGGCATGTGCTCGTTCGGCATGAGCAGGCGGCCGCACATGCGGCGGACGGCTACGCCCGGGCGTCGGGACGGCCCGGCGTCTGCGTGGCGACCTCCGGCCCCGGTGCGACCAACCTGATCACCGGGATCGCGACGGCGCAGATGGACAGTTCGCCACTCGTCGCGATCACCGGCCAGGTGAACCGCTCGATGATCGGCCGGGAGGCGTTTCAGGAGACCGACGTCATCGGCATCACGCTCCCGATCACGAAGCACAGCGTGCTCGTCCAGGACATCACCGAGCTGGCCGACACGGTCCGCGAGGCGTTCTCCATCGCGACCGAGGGCCGACCGGGGCCGGTGCTGATCGATGTGCCCAAGGACGTGCAGAACCAGAAGATCGAGTGGGAGGGTCGCCGCCCGCCCGATGTGGGCGGCAGCAACAGTCGCGGGAGGGCCGTCGCCCCGAGTCTCCGCCTGGACGACGCCATCGAGACTGCGGCCCGGCTCCTCGGCGCCGCCCGTCGCCCGCTGCTGATGGTGGGGCATGGCGTGATTCTGAGCGGCGCGTATGACGAAGTGCGGGCGCTGGCCGAGAAGACCGGGATTCCCGTCGTCACGACCCTGCTGGGCATCAGCTGTTTTCCCGAAGCCCATCCGCTGCACCTGGGCATGCCAGGGATGCATGGGGAAGTGCACGTGAATCGCGCGATCCAGCATGCCGATGTCATCCTCGGCATCGGGTTGCGGTTTGATGATCGGGTCACCGGGAACACCGCCGGCTTCGCGCCCCAGGCCAGGATCATCCATGTCGACCTGGATCCCAGCGAGATCGGGAAGAACGTACCCGCCGCGCTCGGGATCGTCGGCGATGCCCGGGAGATCGCGCTCCGGCTCATTCAGGCCATCGCGCCAGGCAACTGCGACGTCTGGCGGGAGGAGATCCACGCTTTCGCCCGCGAGCGGCATGAGAACTTTCGCGGCGAGATGTCGCCCCAACGGATCCTGGCCGGCATCAATGCGGCCACGGAAGGTCGCTGCACCATTGTGTCCGATGTGGGGCAGCACCAGATGTGGGTCGCCAAGCTCTTCCCCTACCAGCGGCCGAACAGCCACATCACTTCCGGGGGGCTCGGGACGATGGGTTTCGCGGTGCCGGCGGCGATGGGGGTGCACTTCGCCCGGCCGGATGAGCCGGTGTGGGCCATTTCAGGAGATGGCGGCTTCCAGATGAACATGCAGGAGATCGCCACGATGGTGCAGGAAGGCATCCCCGTGAAGATGGCCATCTTCAACAACGGCTATCTGGGCATGGTGCGGCAGTGGCAGCAGTTCTTCCACGGACGCCGCTATTCGGCGACCCCGATCTGGAGCCCCGACTACGTGAAGCTGGCGGAGGCGTATGGTATCGCCGGCTACCGCGTGGAGCAGGCTGGCCAGATCGACGAGGCGGTGGAGCGTGCGCTGCGCGAGCCGGGGCCGGCGCTGGTCGAGTTCATGATCGAGCAAGAGGCGAATGTCTTCCCGATGATCCCACCGGGTGGCTCTCTCTCCGAGCCCATCGAATCTGCTCCCGCCCTGGCCGCGCCCGCCTCATGACTGTGCCCACGCTGGTCGTCACCGTGCTCCTGCCTGACGATCTCCTGGGGCTGAACCGCGCCATCGGGATCATCCGGCGCCGGAACCTCGACGTCACGAGCCTCGTGCTGGGCCCTGGCGGGCGGCCCGGCCTGAGCCGGCTGTCCTGCATCATCGAGGGCGAGGCGGCGACGACCGAGCGGATGGCCAGCCAGCTGCGGAAGATGGTCGGGGAGGCCCAGGTGCTGGTCCAGCCCAAGGCCGACTGCACCGTGCGGGAGCATGCGCTGATCCGGGTGCGGGTGGCCACCGCGCATCTCGCAGGCCTGTTCGACACGATCGCGCTCTACGATGCGCTGGTCGTGGAAGAGAGTCCCCACGAGCTGACGCTGGAGATCACCGGTGCTCCGCCGCTGGTGGTCGCCCTGCTGCGCGCCCTCGAGCCCTTCGGCGTACTGGAGACGGCCCGGGGCGGG
>JANOFA010000231.1:0-3554 GCA_031413355.1 Gemmatimonadota bacterium
GTCAGCGCGGGAATGGTTGACCACGAAGAGCAGGAGCAGCAGCGCCCCGACGCCGATCACACCCAGTGCAATGGGCATCGTACTCGCTCCTCCCTAGGGCTAACCGCCCGCGCGTCACCTGCGTGGCGCGGCTGAGTGAAATCAGGCCCTGCTCCTGCTATCGCCGCGGTGTGACAAGTCGATGCGCTTGGCTGGCTGCTGACTCATGGACCTACACACAGGTTCGGCACCGTAAGTCGGGCGAACAGGTGGGGCGATGCCACGGCTGAGGACGGGTAGTGCTCCAGGGCCTTCGTGAAGTCCGGATGGGTGAATGCCGCACGGAAGTGGGCGACTGACTCCCACACCGCATAGTTCAGGAACACGGTGCTGCCCGCAATGCCCTGATGCAATTGGGTCGAGATGTAGCCAGGTTGTTGTTTCATCCAGTTCGCGTCAGCTTGCCAAGCCCTGAGGAGGGCCGGGATGTCACTCTCCGCGACCTGGAACACGTTTACCAGCACCACGGGCGAGACGTCGGCGCTGAGTTGTTGGAAGATCGGAACAGCCAGATCAAGCGGTTTGAGCTGTACCATGGGGTGGCGCCTTTCATGTGATAGGGGACGGAGCTGAATGTTCCAGCTGGGTACTGACAGTGGCCTGGCAGGTGCATCTCCCGCTCAGGCGGCGGGCCACTGGAAGCGGAGAGTATAGCCATCCGGGTCCCGCAGCCAGAGCTGCTTCATGCCATGGTGCGCCGGGCGAGGCGGGTCCGACCGTCAGCCCATGTGGACGCAGCGCGGCGTACGCGGCGTCCACATCCCTGCAGCCGAAATAGCGCCCGGTATCCTGGTCCGCGGCGGTGCGGGCCGGGTCCGGCGCCGGCGGTCGGTCCGGCTTTTCATATCCTTCCCTCCCCGGGCGGCCTGAAGTTGAAGTGTGCCGTGGCCGCCGGCCGCTACACTACCGTCCCGAACAGGCGGCCCACCAGCGCCGTCACCCCCATCGCCATGGCGCCCCAGAAGGCGACCCGAACGGCACCGCGCAGAATCGGCGCACCGCCAAGGCGAGCGGCGAGTGCTCCGAGAACAACGAGAAGGAAAAGTGACACGCCCATGACCGACGCGGTCAGGCTGGCCAGAGGCAGTAGAACCACCAGCAGCAGCGGTGGCGCCGCACCGGCGGCAAAGGCCGCCGCGGAGGAAAGGGCGGCCTGCAACGGCCTGGCGCGAGTGATCTCGTTCAGGCCCAGCTCGTCGCGCGCGTGAGCGGCGAGCGCGTCCTTGGCCATCAGTTGATCGGCGACCTGTCCGGCCAGATCCTGTGTCAGGCCGCGGGCCAGATAGATCCCGGCCAGCTCGGTGCGTTCAAGATCGGGGCTCGTCTCCAGCTCCTTCCGCTCCCGCGCCAGGTCTGCCTGCTCGGTGTCGGACTGGGAACTGACCGACACATACTCGCCTGCTGCCATGGACAGTGCGCCGGCGACCAGGCCGGCGAGTGCCGCCAGCAGTACCGGCTCGCGGGCGGTCTGCGCGGCGGCAACGCCGACGACGAGACTGCTGGTCGAGATCAGGCCGTCGTTTGCTCCGAGGACGGCGGCGCGGAGCCAGCCGATCTGTGCGGTACGGTGTCGTTCGACGTGGACCATGATGGCAACCTCACTTGCTAAGCTGCTGCTCGGCAGCATTGGTGGAATACATCGTACGACTCAGGGCAAACCGAATCACGCCCGGCGCCGAGCCGTCATCATCCGGCAGGAAGCCGCAGTTGCGCAGGACGCCGATGGATGGAATCAGCGCTGGTAGCGTCTCCGCAATCACCCGGTTCACCCCTGGCGACGCAAAGGCGTGACGCAGCAGACCCCGCACCGCCTCGGAGGCGTAGCCTTTGCGCTGATGCTCGGCGACGATCGCGTAGCCCACCTCGACGGTGCCGTCGGTGCTGGGCGGCCCGGTGTATCCGCCGCTCCCGATCAAGGTACGTTTGCCATCGCCCTGCCGCAGGACGATAAAATGAAGCCACCACCCCGCCTGCGCCGGCCCTTCCGCCAGCCGATCGAGCGTGAATGCGAGCGCGTCGTCATCCATGAACTCGGGAGGCCAGCTCTCGGGGACGACGGCGCCGAGCGCCGTGGCGAGCGCTGGTCGGCCGAGCAGCGCGGCGCGCACCGTCTCTACCGTGGCGGGGACGAGATCCAGCCGGTCAGTGACGATCATCCGCCCTCCGGGAGACCAATCTTGCGCGGCAGACGCCGCCGATCGCGGCGACGCCCCTCACGACGCTCCGCCATCGAGACGCCCTGAACGGAAGAGCCGAGTCCACGTCGCCCGGTCTTCCTCGCTGAGCACGCCCAGCTCGGCCATGATGTCGCGGGCGAACTCCACGTCCGCCAGGCCGCTCGCCGTGATCAGGTGATCATCCCGCACCGAAGGCGCATCCACATAGTCGCGCGCCGCGGCGTACTCGGGAACCTGCTCCCGGAGATAGGACAGGCCGTTGCTGGTATGGCGACGGCCGCGCAGCAGGCCGTTCCGCACGATGGCAGTGGTGGCGGCACAGATCGCGGCGATCGGCACACCCGCCCGATCGAGTCGAGTCAGGGTTGCCGCCAGGCCGGGAGGCATCGGCTCCCGCTCCCAGTAGTCGCCCCCCGGGAGAATGAGGATCGCCACGTCGGCGGGATCCACGTCGGCGAGCGTCCGGGTGGGCCGGACCGTGAGGCCACCCATGGATTGAACCGGCGTGGAATCCAGCCCGACCACCTCCACCCGATAGCCGCCGCTCAGCCGCAGCTCGGCAAGCGCATGCGCCGGCTCCCAGTCGGCGAAGCCGGGAACAGCGAGCAGGTACGCCGCATTTTCTGGCATGATGTACGAGTGAGTGTGAGCCCACGCTGCGAGTCAGTGAATCTGCATCTGCCGGGAACAGGCCACCACATCAGGGGAATCCGCCGCGCCATAACTGGCGCGCAACAGCCGAGGAGGCTGCTCCGCTTCCGCGAATTCCAGGAGTACGACCAGTTGCAAGATCCGGCGGAGGTCCATGAGTGCACCTGAGTGAAGTCAACCTTGAGAAGCCCCCACGCCGATCAGGTCGCGGGGTGATTCGGACCAGCCCGCAGAGGATAGTCCGCACTGGCGGGATCAGGAGGAGCGACCGCCCATCAACTTGCGGACGCCGAGGCCTCGCGCAAGGCTTGCACTTCCTCCGCCGTCAGCATCCGCCATTCTCCCTTGGCCAGCGTCCCCAGCGCCAGCGGCCCGATCGCGACTGGAGCCTGTCCATGAACCATTTCGGCGCCATGATCGCGCTCACACTGAGCGGATTCCACCACCACGGGTTATACTCCGGTGGGAGAGCCTTCGGCTTGGCAATCGCCTGCCGAAACGGCACCGAATTCCGCCTGATTCCCGGTGTCATCACTCCCCGAACTCCAGCGTATACACCTCCCGATGCAACTCGACCTCTTCAGTCGCCTTCCGCATGTGCTTGCCCAGTCTGGACCGCGCGGCGGTGAGGGATGCTCGCGAACCGGGCTTATAACTCTCAGTATGGCCACAGAAGCCGCCGTTCAC
>JANOFA010000232.1:0-1063 GCA_031413355.1 Gemmatimonadota bacterium
CTGCTGCCCGATCGTGAGATGCACGCCGGCGGCCTGGGCGACGAACAGCGAGGCGACGCCGAGGTAGAGGGTGGAGCCGTCCAGATTGAACGAGTAGCCGGTCGGCATGACGAAGGCGACGATGCGTTTCGGCACCCCGAACTCGATCATTCGCTCCATGGCCAGCGGCAGCGCCGCGTCCGAGCTGGTGGTGGTGAAGGCGATCAGCGCCGGTTCCTTGACCGCGCGGGCGAACTTCCTGAGCGGGATTCGTGCGAGGAGCGCCGCCGGCAGGAGCGCCACCACCGCAAAAACCAGCAGGGCGGCGTAGAGCGTAAGCACCAGCTTCGCCAGATTGAGGATGACCCCGATCCCGCTGTGGCTGACGGTGACCGCCATCGCCACCCCGATACCCAGCGGGGCGTACCTCATGATGATGCCGACGAACTTGAACATGACCTCGGCGATGCCCTCCGCGAAGCCGAGGATCGCCTCTTTCGGTTTTCCCTTCACCTGGGTGAGGGCGATCCCGAAGAGCGTGCTCCAGAACACGACCTGCAGCACTTCGTTGTTTGCCGCTGCCTCGAAGAAGCTCTTCGGGACGATATGATCGAGAAAGCTGCCGAACGTGGTGGGGGCGGCGGTCGGCACGCCGGCGTTCGGGTCGGGTGGCGGCAGCACCACGCCGATGCCGGGCTGGACCAGGTTCCCGGCCACGAGCCCGATCACGAGTGCGACCGCGGTCATCAGCCAGAAATAGGCAAAGGACTTGACCGCCAGCCGGCCGATCCGGCTGAGATCATCCCCGTGCCCCGCGATGCCGATGACCAGGGTCCCGAAGATGATCGGGACCACGATCGACTTGATCATCCGGAGAAAAATCGTGGAGAGCGGTTTGAGTGAGGCGGAGAACTCCGGTGCCACCCACCCCACCAGAATCCCGGCGCCCATGCCGATGAAGATCCACCAGGTGAGTGAGACGCGACGGAGTAGAGCGAACATAGGGGGGCTCGAGTCGGGGAAGGGGGAACAGTGGTAGTTGGCGGTCAGGCGGTCAGGCGATTGGGCGATTGGGCGATTGGGC
>JANOFA010000233.1:0-5582 GCA_031413355.1 Gemmatimonadota bacterium
GACCGTTCCCGGCATCCTCGCCGCCTTTCAGCACATCGACGCTGCCTGTGACGCCATTCAGGCGCTGCGGGCCCAGGGCCGGAAGGACTTCACCGTCTATGCCGCCGCCCACAACCACGAGCTGGAAGAGGCCGTGGGCAAGCCGGTCAGCCCGGTACGGCTCTTCACGCTCTTCGGCGGCCTGACCGGCGCCTGCGCCGGCCTCGGCATGACCTACTGGATGTCGCTCGACTGGCCGCTGCTGGTGGGCGGCAAGCCGATCGCGACGGTCCCACCCTACGTGGTCTTCATCTTCGAGCTGATGGTGCTCATTGGCTCGCTCAGTACGGTGGCGGGTGTGGTGCTCCTGTCCCTCGCCAAGCCGACGACGGGGCTGGCTTACGATCCCAGGTTCAGCGATGACCAGATCGGCATTTTCGTACCGTGTAGGGGCGCGGATGCCGCGGCGCTGGAGCGCATGTTCAAGGATGCCGGCTCGGTGGGGGTGCGTCATGCCGCGTAAGGCGTTCCTCGCCGTAGTCGCCCTCACGCTGCTTGGCACCGGGTGCGACTACTGGTACAACGATGTGCCGTCGCCCGACGATGCGATGCACCTCGTCCCCTGGTTCGACGGGATGATCAAGCAGCCGCCGGTTTATCCCTACCAGCGCGCCGACGTTCCCCGCAACACCGTCGCGGGGAGCGTTCCAATCACCGGCAGTGAGGGCGACTGGGCGGCGGAGTTCGGTGCGGGCATCACCACGACGGCCGACAAGCTGGTCAATCCGCTCGCCGGCCAGCCGGCCCCGGCCCGCGGCGACACGCTCTATTACACCTTCTGCGCCACCTGCCACGGGATGACCGGTGCGGGCGACGGCCCCGTCGGGCCCAGAGTAGCGGCCCCGTCGATCCTTACGGATCGCGCTCGAGGCTACACCGATGGTTACCTCTATACAATCGTCCGGTACGGTCGCGGTGTCATGCCGCGCTACGGCGACAAAGTCCACGGCACCGCCCGGTGGGAAGTCGTGAACTACGTCCGGCAGCTGCAGGCGGCCAGCCAGGCCGCAGCGGCGACCCCGGGAGGAGCCAACTGATGGCCAGTCCTTCGGTGCGCGACCAGCTGGTTGCCCGATCCGTGTCCGCTCGCTACAACCTCTTCGTGGGGCTCGGGACGGTCCTCGCGGTGGTCGGGCTCGGCCTCTTCCTCCTCACGCTGCGGGGAGAGCAGGCCGACCGGGCCTGGCACCTCTTCCATGTAAACTGGATCTATTTCACCGGCCTCACGGGTGGCAGTTTTGCCTTCGTGGCTGTGCAGAAGATCACCAAGGCGAAATGGTCCGGCGTCATCATCCGCTTCGCCGAGGCCACGCCGTTCTTCTTTTTCCCGGTGTCGCTGGCCGGGTTCCTCCTGATCTTCACGGTCGGCTACCCCCACATCTTCCCCGAAATGCACGGCACCGGCCATGGCAAGGAAGTGTGGCTGTCACACGGCTTCATGTTCGGCCGGCTCGGTATCGGCCTGTCGCTGCTGTACTACCTCGGTTTCAGTCTGGTGAAGGCGGACCTCATCCCCGACATGCATGAGGTGAAGGGCTCGGTGGTGGACGGACGGCGGTCGCTGTATGACCGCTGGACAGCTGGGTTCGACGCGACCCCGGAAGGTCGGACCCGGCATGATGCCCGCATCTACACCCTGGCGCCGCTCTACGTCATCACCTACGCGCTGGTCATGACGATGGTCGCCTTTGATTGCATGATGGCGCTGCAGCCTCACTGGTTTTCCAACCTGCTGGGCGGCTGGTATTTCATGGGGTCGTTTCTGGGCGCCCACACCCTGCTTGCCCTCATGATGCTCTACGGCCGGCACGAAGTCGGCATCGATGAATTCATCAGCCAGAAGCAGCGCCACGACCTCGGCAAGCTGTGCTTCGGTTTCTCGGTGTTCTGGACCTACCTGATGTGGTCGCAGTTCCTGGTCATCTGGTACGGCAACCTCCCCGAAGAGACCGGTTTTGTCTTCGCGCGCCTCTGGGGCGCATGGCGTCCGATCGGGGTCGCGGTCTTCATCGGCATGTTTGTCATTCCATTCACCGGCCTGCTCGGCGTCGCCCCGAAGAAGGCGCCCCTCACGCTGGGTTTCTTCACCGCCGTGAGCCTCTGTGCCCTCTGGCTGGAACGCTACCTGATGGTGCTGCCGTCGGTCACCCATGAGGCCGGTCCGGTCTTTGGCCTTCCCGAAGCCGGTCCGACAGTGGCGTTCATCGGCCTCTTCCTGCTGTGCTACGGGCTCTTCGCTCGCACCTTTCCCATGGTCTCCCCTCGTCTGGCGATGATCACGCTGGACAAGGAATCGGGGCATCACTAACTGTGGGCGGTAGGCGGTAGGCGGTAGGCGGTAGGCGGTAGGCGGTAGGCGGTAGGCGCGGGAGCGAGGGGAATAGGCAGGAATGGAACAGGCCCGTCTCAATCCGGAGACGGGCCTGTCGTTCTGTTGACATCCTTCGATATTCGAATCGCCCAATCGCCCAATCGCCCAATCGCCCAATCGCCCAATCGCCCAATCGCCTAATCGCCCAATCGCCTAGTACCTCCGCTTCGTATTCACCCGCGCCAGCAGTGATCCCATCACCTGCGACGGCCCGGTGACCGCAACCATCCGGTCGCCCTGTCGAACCGTGACCGTGAGACGGCTCGCTGACTCCGCCGTGTTTGCCGTACTGGCCAGATCGGCATCGACGAGGTGCGCGACCTGGCTGGCGGGGCCGGCGATGGTGCGAACCAGTTCGCCGGAATCCAGCAGCTGGTCGACGGCGGTGACATCGTTGCCGGTAGTTCCGGGCTGAACCCGCATCTGTACCACCGCGAGTCCGGGGACCAGCGGAATCTCTGCCGTGGCCGGTGCGTTTTCGCTCTCGGGGATGAACGTGCGCCACAATCCGCGGAGCCCGGGATCAGCGCCCACCGGCTGGATGACGAATTCCGGATCCGCGAGCTGGGCCGAGCCGAAGCTGACGGGCTCGCCCGGGACCGACCCGATGGTGGGCTCCGGATCCGTTTCCACAGCCCGTGCAAATCCGAAAGAGGGCGCCTCAGGCGTCGGCGAGGTGGCCCGCGTCAGGGTGCGCGGTCGGGCGATCGCGACGGACCCGCGTGGCGCTGCGGCGGTGCCTGGGGTGATCGGGGATGGAAGTGATAGCGCAACCGGTGCTGGTGCTGCGGGAGTCGTGTCGATCGCGCCAAGGACACCTGGGGCTGGTTCGTGACGCGCACTGTTGACGGCCCAGCCTGAAAACAGGGCCACCGCAACGCTGGCGGCCCAGCTGCCGCGGACCAGCCACTGGTGCCGCACTGCAAGGCGCCGATTCGCGGCGCGTTCCTGCAGCTGGCCGAACGGCGGGGCAATGATTGGCGGTGGTCCGATCCGTGCCAGGAGCTCGGTTGTACGGTCGCGCAGCGCGGCGATCGCGTCGCGTTCGAGTTGGCAGGGGGGACAGCGCGAGAGGTGCCGCTCGATTTCCACGCACTGTGAACGGCTCAGTGCCTGGTCGAGGTAGGCGTGGAGTTCGTCTTCAGGAATGTGCCGCACGGCGCTCCTGCTCCATTCGATCGTGGGCCTCGATCAGCCGACGGCGGGCGCGGGCGAGGGTTGTCCCGACCGCCCCGAGAGCCAGGCCCGACTGCCCGGCGATCTCGGGATAGTTGAGGCCGGCATCCCATAGCAGGAGCACCTCGCGGTCTCGCTTGGTCAGCGTTGCCAGCGCCTCGTCGACTTTCGCCCGGCGCTCATCCACTTCCATCGATTCATCGGCCGGGAGCGGAATGCTCGGCTGCACGATCGGGTCGTCCTTGAGCAGCGTCAGGTGGCGCTTCCGCCGCACGGCGGCTCGGGCTTCATCCCGGGCCAGATTGGCCGCCACGGCGAACAGCCACGCCCGCGGCTTCTCGGGGCGGTGGTGCATGGCACGCATGAAGACCTCCTGCGCGAGGTCGTGCGCCCGGTCGGCATCCCACACCTTGCGGTAGAGGAAACGAACAACCGTCGTGTAGGTGGTGCGATACAGCTCTTCGAGCTCTTCGCCCATGGGAAGCTCCCGTACCGGGGCCTGCGGAGGACCAGCGATGATTGGCGCTGCCGACAACCAACTCAGCTACGACGAGCAGTGGCGCGGCATCATGCACAACCAACCTTGTTTACTGTCGTGTTGGTGTCCTGTGTAATGACAGTACGTCGGCTACCCGGTAAAGATACACCCTGGATGCAATCCCTTTCCCTTATCAGGCCAATCGCTGCAGAGGTCGGGTTTGGCCGTCCGTCCGTCGGGCCGGGCCCGGTCATGCAGGGTGCAGTTGCGGCCTGCCTCATCCAGGTAGCCACAGGCCGAGATCATCTCCGCATCGATCGAAGTGTCATTCTCCCGGCTGATCTTGCACAGGTACGGCGATTGGCGGGACCGGAGAAGCGCCTCCCGTTCCGGCTCATCGCGGCGGCAGAGAATTTCAACCTGCAGGTCACGACAGCAGGCGGATCCACGGGTATTGTCGGCGGTGCTGCACGGGGCGATCGAACAGGGATTGATCTCCTCCAGCACCGAGAGCGGCCGGCTCCGCACCGGGAGTGGCAGGGTCAACTCAGCCAGTTGCTGGCGATCGACCACCCGGAAGCGGTCGTCCCCAAGCCGCCGCGGCTGGATTGCGCCTCGAGTCCGTTCCGGCATCGGTCCGGTGTGCCCCAGCGCGGCGCAGCGTGCCGATCCCGCCTCCGCGCCCCCCTTCAGGTGGCGACAGCGGACATGAAGGACTGCGTCCACCAGCAGGGACTTGTGGTCGGGGCGAATTGTGGAAAAGCTGATCCGGTCGGTATGGCCCAGAAGCCAGGTGGCCTCGTGATCGAGTGACTCCATTCCCTCGTCCAGGGCCCCGATCCGCAGGGTAACCGGCAGTTCCTGACACTGGGTACCGAGCGACGAACAGGGTGGGGCGTGATGCATGGGGGAAGCTTATCGCCCTCTCGCTCTTTAGGGTACAGGAGTGTACTTTTGTGAACCTTTTCACAAGGGTAATTCCACCCGAGTAAGCGGAGGCAGGACACTGATGCGCGTGCACATGATCGTGGCAGGACTCGCCCTGGGCCTGATGGCCTGCGGCGGCAAGGGAGAAGAGAAGCCGGCCGAGCCGGCAGCAGCACCGGCACCGGCAGCGACCGGCGCATCTCATGAAGTCGACATGTACTTCGATGGCAAGGCGGCGAATTTCGCTCCCGCCGAACTGACCATCAAGTCGGGCGACGTGGTGAAGTTCGTGGTCAAGACCGGCCCTCCGCACAACGTGGCCTTCTATGCGGATAGCATTCCGGCCGGCGCGGCCAATGTGCTGAACACGGCGATGACCGAGACGATGGCGCCGCTCACCGGGCCGATGAAGATCGGGATCGATGAGGCGTACGAGATCTCGTTCGCGGGTGCGCCGGCGGGCGAGTACAAGTACTTCTGCACGCCGCACGTCCCGTTCGGGATGCACGCGAAGATCACGGTGCAGTAGTCCGCAGCTTCGGCTGACTCGGGGGCAAATTCGATGTTCTCCACCGTAGTGTTACGACCTTG
>JANOFA010000234.1:0-3467 GCA_031413355.1 Gemmatimonadota bacterium
ATACACTTCACTTAGTAAACGAAAGGGCAGGCGCCGCGGCTTGACAGGTCCATGCGCTGGTTAGAAAGCGGACGCACCGTCGCCTGCCTGCGACAAACACCGCACTCCGCGCACGGCAGCGCCCCACGATCCCCTCACCGCATCGCGCCGGCCGCCATCTCGCCTGCGGCCGGCGACTCCGGGGGCGCCCCCGCGCCTACTCCGCCGCCCGCCCGGCAGGCTGTTCAATATCAGTGGGCGGTTCACACACCGACACCGGTTTCCGCTTACTAACGCCCGCGCATCACCTGCGTGGCGCGGCACAAAACAGGCAACTGTCCGCTAAAGTGAACCACCTGCCGGCCCGACGCCAGACTGTGGCCGCGCCACGTCTGGTGCATGCGCTTGTTAGGTGGCAGTTCCCTTGGCATTCCGGTAGCGCTCAGGGCCGTTTGGGGAACTGTCCGCCAATGAGGGCACCGGCCGTGAAGCCCACCCCCGCCCCCAACGCGACCCCGCCGAGTGTCTTCGCGGTGCAGTGCTCGTCCCCGCCGTCACTCCCGCAGAGGCCATCAAAGAGCACGGCCGCAACGATCCCAAGGAGGATCCCGCCGACAACGCCCCCTTCCTTCCAATGGGTGCGGGGGTAGGCACTAGGCAAATAGAGGCGCGGGCGGATGTCGGCGCCGGCCCCGTCGGCCCGTGAGGCAGATGGCAGGGAGGCAATAGGCAGCGTCTGCCACGCGGCTGCCGATCGTTGAGCGGCACTTACCGATGGGCGTGCGAGGACGACGGTGAGGAGCGCCAGGGCTAGAAGATGGCCGCTAAGGCGACTGCTCGAACGGGTTGTCATCGGTACCGTTCCCTTGAAGAGGACCTCTGAAGCGGTTTGCCACCAGCGCCCGAATGCCATCGCAAATGTTCAGCTGTGTCAACGGATGCCACCTAACGCTCCCGCATAAGCTGCAAAGCCCAGCCAGAGTGCCATTGAATGTGCACTAGCGGATGGCTGGGCTTTGACAGCTTCATGCGGTTGTTAGGCTGCTGCGGCACGCGCTCCAGACATCAGCGTAGGGGTGGAAAGACGATTGCGGTTATCGAACCATCGCTGCTGGCAAGTAGGCGAAGTGGGCCGTAGTCAATGCGCGCGCCGGGACCTTCGACCGGCGTTTCCCTCGATGGCATGCCAAACGTCTTCCTGACGGCGGCCACGGTCATGCCTGGTGTCGCAAGAAAGACGAAGGCTGACTTTCCCGAACAGACTCCCGACGAAGGTGTCATTGCTGCGACTCGCAAGCTCGGCAGAAGCTTGTCGTCAGCGAGCATGCGCAGCATCACCGCGTCGATTGCCGGTGAGGAAGCTGCAAAGCCGCAGAGATCCATGGCACCGTCGAGCTTGCCGACTAAGGAGATCATCGTTTGCGTCTCCGCATCGTCGAGCGAAATGCCCGCCCCGCCGACATCGCCCAGCTTCTTCCTCAACGCTGCACTTGCTGTATCGAATGCGATCGCGAGAGCCCAGGCCGCGGCGGCTTCGCGCTGGTGACCTGCCGCGAGTGCTAGATCCCCGCGCGACACAAGAGCCTTGAGTGCCACCGCCCGTGGGCCGGCTGGTTGTTGTGCGTATACGACGACTGGTGCACTTGAGAGCAACGCAAGCAAGAACAGTTGTCTCTGGGTCATCACATCCTCCTTTGGGTAGCAGCCTAACGCCCGCGCATCACCTGCGTGGCGCGGCACAGAACGCCGACTTGTCGGCCACACGGGGCCAAGTGCCGGTCCGACACAAGACCGTGGCCGCGCCACGGCTGGTGCATGCGCTTGTTAGGCTGCGTGTCCGCTGGCAACTATGTTGGGCATCCATGCGGATCGTTTGTCGCAGGGGCAATGCACATGACCCGTTCCCAGTCGATGAAGAGCGGGGCATGCGTCTCGCCACGCAACTCCGACGTCAGGGCTTGCATGAAGCGATCCACGATGTGTCGGCTTAGTGGCCCGCCGAAAGACGATGACGGCCGCTGGACCTCAGCTTGGACGCGGTACTCGGTCACGGAAGTGCGGGTCGTAGCGACGAGAAGGGTAAAGCGGCCGCTGTGGCTACCAACTACCACGGGTGCGGGGGAAGGTTGGCGTGGGCAGGACACCTGTAGTCCCCCAACCGTCTTATCTCTGACGAGAGGCCCAAGGGAGCAGCCGATATGGGCAACCTCTACGTCGCGGTGCGCCACGATGTATTCGTCGTGGTGGTCAGTCGTCCCCGGAGCCATGCCGATCTGTACGGCGCTCCGCGTGATCGCCTGTATCAGAGAGGCCTCACTCGGCGCGGGCCAGGTCGAGACAGCGCGGCCTGAGGGGCGCGCCAGGCACGCAGTTGACACTGCCGTCAATGTGAGAAGCAGTGTCGGGAGCGAACGCCTGGAAGGTGCACCGGTGTAACCGTGGGCCAAGATACCCCCTAATAGCAGCCTAACGCCCGCGCATAAGCTGCAGGGACCGGCACGAGAAAGTCGGTACAAGCGCAATTGCCCGGCCGGGCCCTGCCAGCTTCATGCGCTTGTTAGCCAGCGCTCTGCGCGCTAGCAGGCGGTGCCACGTCACGAGCCAGAGCAATGAGACGATCGATCATCCCGGAAAGAGCGGGCGACGCCGCTGCCGCTTCCTCCCGACGCACCAAGTCTATGAGGCGCCACGCATCCTCGTTTGTAAGGATGAGTGGGTTGGCTCCCAGAACGGCAGCGGTCAGGCGGCCATAGTACGAGTGTTGCTGGAGGAGCGAAAGATTGTCGGTGCCCGGGATTCGAGCCGGACTGCGGCGTAGCAATTCAACAATCCGTTCGGGTACCCGGTCAGCTGGGGCGGCGGCCCGCACGGTCCGCATCATACCTGCCCACGGCTCGACGTGCTGAACCACGAAATCGAAATAGTCCGAGGAGCGAAGCAGTTCCTCGAATACTGCATAGCCGCCTGCCGCGAAGTCACACCACCCGCGATGGCCATCAATTGAGACAGGATTGATAATGGCATTCAGGCCGGAGCCCTCCAACGGATAGGGGCGTGTGGAGGTCATGACCGTCGTAAGCAGCGCGTTGCCGGAGGCGAGCCGTGCGCGTTCCTTGCACGTGTTACAGGACGACGCCACCCCGAAGCTCACACCGGGGACTACGGTGGTTGGTGTCGAACACACAAAACAACTCGTGGCGCCAGCTTCAATGGCGCCTGGATGTCGCGGGAACCAGCGGATCAGGCGAGCGAGAATCCCGATATGGACCTTCCTGTGCGACTGGCTAACGTCCGCGCATGACCTGCAAGGCGCGGCGACACACTGCGATTAGTCAACGGAAGGGCAGGCGCCGCGGCTTGACAGGTCCATGCGCTTGTTAGCGGGCTGCGCGATTCACTCCGATTGAAGAACACGATACGGCGTCCGGCGCGAAAGCGCCACATGACCGGCTCCCCTGAGCCGGATCTGGCCCTAAGCCGCCACGGTG
>JANOFA010000235.1:0-1074 GCA_031413355.1 Gemmatimonadota bacterium
TGGCCGTCGGTGCCGAAGCGGACCAGCGCGCCGGAATCGAGCGCGGTCGCGGTCACGACAAGCGGCCGGGTGAGTTCGCTGAAGCGGCGGGCCGGCACCAGCCGCTCGAGGGCGGCGCGGAACGGTGCCGGCTGCAGCAGCCGCCGGGCCCACAGTCCCTTGAGGAAGGCGAAGCGATCGGCCCGCACGATGTCGCGATCGCTGATCGACCCGATCCGCCGCAGGACCTCCGCGGTGTCGAGCCCGGAAGCGAACATCGCGGCGAAGACCGCCCCCATCGATGTGCCGATCAGGAAGTCGGGAGTGAGCCTGGCCTCCTCCAGCGCACGCCAGGCGCCGACGTGCGCCGCCGCCTTGGCTCCGCCGCCCCCGAAGATCGCGACGATCACCGGCCGCGCGCCTCGCGCCGCAGCCGGGCCTTTTCGTAGCGCTCCTTCTCCTCATCCGACCCTGGCACCAGTCGCGGCACCCGCGTCGGGCGGCCCTGCTCGTCAATGGCGACAAAGATGACACGCGCGCTGTGGGTATGGCGCTGCACCCCGGTCGGCACATGCTCGCTGTACACCTCCACCGAGACATCCATGGAGCTGTTGCCCACGAAGTCCACCGTCGCCTTGCAGGTGACCAGCGCACCCGCCTGAATCCGCTCGCGGAAGTCCACCCGATCAAAGCTCGCCGTGACCGACGGGCCACCGGCATGGCGAATCGCCGCCACCGCCGCCGCCTGGTCCACCAGCGCGAGGAGATGCCCGCCGAACAGGTCGTTCAGCACGTTCAGCATGTGGGGCATCACCAGCGTGGTGAGCTGGGAGACCGAGTAGGACATGGGGCGCGAGTCGGGGAGCTGGGGCATGGGTGATTGGGTGTCTAGGTGACTTGGGAAGCTCTGCACAAGTGTCGTGGTGGTGGCGGGTGTCGTGCGGAAAAGTCTCAACCAGCAGGCGGCCCGGTTCGGGGAGGCGGGAGATTTGGCGTTGCAGGGAGAGCCAGTGGGCGGTGTGGGCGGGGAGGTCCGGCCATGACGGGGCTTGGAAGATTTGCAGGATGCGCTGGGTGAGGAGCGTTGAGGTGGCG
>JANOFA010000236.1:0-13486 GCA_031413355.1 Gemmatimonadota bacterium
GGTTCATCGCGCTGTTCCGCGACGAGCTCGGCTAGCGGTGCGTCGGCGTTTGGACCGACCGGCCGGGCAACAGCAACATCGAGGAGCCAGAGTTAAGCGCCTACCTGAGGAAGGCGGGTTATTCCTCGGAGCAGATCAGCCGCGCGGTCCACTTGCTCCGAACCGAGGCGGACAACCCCAACCGCAGCCTTTACGACAACAACAAGGCGGTTTACAGCCTGCTGCGGTACGGCGTGCCCGTGAAGATCGAGGCGGGGACGGTCACCGAGACCGTAAAGGTCATCAACTGGGCGGAGGCGGAGGCCAACGACTTCGCGATCGCCGAGGAAGTGACGCTCAGCGGCAATCTCGAGCGGCGGCCTGATGTGGTGCTCTATGTCAACGGCATCGCAGTCAGCGTGCTGGAGCTCAAGAACAGCCGTGTCTCGCTCGGTGACGGGATCCGGCAGAACCTCTCCAATCAACGGCCCGAGTTCAATGCGTGGTTCTTCAGCACGGTGCAGCTCGTCTTCGCCGGCAACGATTCCGAGGGCCTGCAGTACGGCACTATTGGCACGCCGGAGAAGTACTTCCTCAAGTGGAAGGAGGATGAGGCGGACGACAGCCGTTTCAAACTCGACAAGTATCTGCTCAAGATGTGCCGCAAGGACCGGCTGCTCGAGCTGATGCACGATTTCGTCCTGTTCGACGGTGGCATCAAGAAACTGCCCCGAGTTCACCAGTACTTCGGCGTCAAGGAGGCCCAGAAGCGCGTCAACGCCTATCGGGGTGGCATCATCTGGCACACGCAGGGCAGCGGCAAGAGCATCGTCATGGTGCTCCTGGCCAGGTGGATTCTGGAGCACAAGCCCAGTGCGCGCGTAGTGATCGTCACCGACCGTGACGAATTGGACAAGCAGATCGAGGGGGTCTTTGCTGGCATCGGGGAGGCGATCTACCGCACCAGCAGCGGGCGCGACCTGATGACCCAGCTCGCGCAGGCCACGCCACGGCTGCTCTGCTCGCTGGTCCACAAGTTCGGCCGCAAGGGCGTGGACGACTTCGAAGCATTCATCAGGGAACTGGCGGCTCAGCCCAGCCAGACCGTGGGCGAGGTCTTTGTCTTTGTGGACGAGTGCCATCGCACGCAGAGCGGCAAGCTGCACCGTACGATGAAAGCACTCCTGCCCAGCGCAGTATTCATCGGCTTCACCGGCACGCCGCTCCTGAAGCAGGACGCGAAGACCAGCTTCGAAGTCTTCGGCGACTACATCCACACCTACAAGTTCAGCGAGGGTGTGGCTGATGGGGTGGTGCTCGACCTGGTCTACGAAGCACGCGACATCGAGCAGAGTCTCGGCTCGCAGGGCAAGATCGACGCCTGGTTCGATGCCAAGACCAGGGGACTGAACGCCTGGCAGAAAGCCGCGCTGCGCGAGCAGTGGGGCACGATGCAGAACGTACTGAGTTCCCGGTCCCGCATGGAGCGGGTGGTGAGCGACATCGTGTTCGATTTCGGTGTGAAGCCACGGCTCTCGAATCAGCGGGGCAACGCGATCCTCGTGGCGTCGAGCATCTACGAGGCGTGCAAGTACTTCGAGCTGTTCCAGAAGACCGTGTTCAAGGGCAAGTGCGCGGTCGTCACCTCCTACAATCCGCATGCGCAGGACGTGACGCTGGAGGAAACCGGAGCGAACACCGAGACCGACAAGCAGTTCCTGTTCAACAGCTACACCGCGCTGCTGCAGAACGTTGACGCTCAGCCGGGCAAGTCCAGGACCGAGACGTACGAGGACAATGCCAAGAAGCTGTTCAAGGAACAGCCGGCGAACATGAAGCTGCTGATAGTGGTGGACAAGCTGCTCACCGGCTTCGACGCGCCCAGGTGCACCTACCTCTATATCGACAAGAGCATGCAGGATCACGGCCTGTTTCAGGCCATCTGCCGCGTCAACAGGCTTGATGGCGACGACAAGGGCGTCGGCTATATCGTGGATTACAAGGATCTATTCAAGAAGCTGGTCAACGAGCAGGGCACCGGCGCGCTGCAGGTCTACACCTCGGAACTGGATCACAGCGCGGCAGGAGCCGGCCCCGAGGTCATGATGCAGGACCGCCTGGGCAGGGGCCGCGAGCGGCTGGACAGCGCGCTCGAAGCCGTCGCGCTGATCTGCGAGCCGGTGCAGCCACCAAGAGATGAGCTGGAGCACATCCACTACTTCTGCGGCAACGTCGAGATCGCGGCCGATCTGTCCGCGCATGAGCCGCAGCGCGTGGCGCTGTACACTGCGACGATATCGCTGGTAAGGGCCTATGCCGCCATCGCCGACGACCTGGAAGCGGCCAAGTACAACGCTGAAGAGATCGCGCGCATCAAGAAGGATGTGCAGCGCGCCCTGGACCTGCGCGAGATCATCCGCAAGGCGAGCGGCGAGTCGATCGATCTCAAGGCTTACGAGGCCGACATGCGCCACCTCATCGACACCTACATCGAGGCCGACGAGCCGAGGAAGATCTCGCCGTTCGACAACATGTCGCTGCTCGAGCTGATCGTGAAGTCGGGCATCGGCAACGCGATCAGCAGCCTGCCCGGCGGGATCAGGGGCAACAAGGGGGCTGTCGCCGAGACGATCGCCAACAACGTCCGCAGCAAGATCATCAAGGAGCACCTGAACGATCCGGCCTATTACGAACTGATGTCGAAGTTGCTGGCGGAGATCCTTGCTGACCTGAAGGCCAGGCGCATCGACTACGAGGCCTACCTCGAGCGCATCGCCGATCTCGCAAGGCGGGTGCAGGCTGGACAAGCCGCTGATACCCCGCCCCAGCTTGTGACGCCCGGGATGCGCGCGCTCTACAACAATCTGGCGGTGCCAGGAGAACCTGTGCTCGCGGGCGCAGTACGGGAGCGGCCGCCGGAATATGGGGACGCTAGGCTGGTGCTGGCATTGGCTATCGACAAGACCGTGCGCCGGGTACGTCCGGACGACTGGCGCGGGCACCTGGCGCGGGAAAACCAGATCAAGCGGGCACTGCTCCCATTGCTTGGCAACGACCAGCAGGAAGTCGAGCGGATCTTTCTCCTCATCAAGCAGCAGCGGGAGTACTGATGGCCACCACGCTCGACCTCGGTGGGATCACGCTGGACGTGGCGCGGAAGGACATCAAGAATGTCCACCTGAGCGTCTACCCTCCGACCGGGAGGGTACGGATTGCGGCTCCGCTCAGGATGAGTCCCGATACCATCCGGCTCTTTGCCATCTCGAAGCTCGGCTGGATCCGGCAGCAGCAGCGGAAGCTGCGCGAGCAGGAGCGGGAGACACCACGGGAGTACCTGAACCGCGAAAGCCACTATGTCTGGGGGAGACGGGTGCTAATGAAGGTGGTCGAGGATAACGCGACGCCTTCCGTACAGCTCAGGCATAGCACGCTGATTCTCCGCGTCCGTCCGGGTACTGATGAGGAAGCGCGGGAGACGGTTGTGGCGGGCTGGTATCGCCAGCTGCTACGGGCTGCGATTCCACAGCTGATAGAAGTATGGGAACCACGACTCAAGGTCAGGGTCAACGGCTTCTTCGTGCAGCAGATGAAGACCAGGTGGGGGAGCTGCAATCCGACCGCCCGCACTATCCGCCTCAACACTGAGCTGGCCAAGAAGCCCAGGGAGTGCCTGGAGTATCTGGTGGTGCACGAGATGATTCACCTGCTCGAGCCCACCCATAACGCTCGCTTTCTTGCGCTCATGGACCGCCACATGCCGGCTTGGCGGGAGATCAGGGCGGAGCTCAACCGGCTGCCGGCGAGGCATGAGCGGTGGGGGTACTAGGCGGGGCCTTCGGATTCGTTTGGCCCATAGGGAAAGGCCTCCAGTACAGTTTGCATCTCATTTCGGCGGACTCTCCCATCAAGAGGGGTGGGCCAATTGAGCAAGCTGCACTCAATCTCGGGTTGCGACAATACAACGCGACAAGGTGATGTCGTGTTTATTCACGGCCTTGGTGGAGACGCTTTCGCCAGCTGGCGTCATGGCGAAGATGAGTCAACGTCGTGGCCACACTGGCTCGGCGCGGAGTTCCCTTCCGTGGGCATTTGGTCGCTCGGATACGCAGCGAGTCCCTCGCACTATGCAAGGGCGCTGGCTTGGTTTGGAGTGGTCCCTCGAGGCTCCGGGCACAGCATGGCGCTACCCGATCGCGCCGCCCAGGTGCTGGACCTCATGGTCATGCAAGGCATAGGTAGGCGGCCGACGATCTTCGTCTGTCACAGCTTGGGTGGGCTATTACTCAAACAAGTGCTTCGCACAGCCGCGGATTCACTTGAGCCGCTGAAACGAGAAGTCTTTTCAAGAGCAAGTGGAGTTCTCTTCCTTGCAACCCCACACGCCGGTGCAGGGCTGGCGACATTGGCTACTGTTTTCGGAAAGCTCTTTGGTACAACATCTTCTGTAGAGGCGGTGAAAATTCACGATCCGCACTTGCGGGAGCTTTCGAACTGGTTTCGCAATCATGCACAAGGAATGACAGTCCGAACCTACTACGAGTCGAGGAGGATTAAGGGCTTTCTGTCCATCGTCAATCCAACGTCTGCACATCCTGAGGTTGGCAATGACGCGCTTCCTCTCGACGAAGATCATTTCTCGATCGCGAAACCGCGTGACAATAGTGCTCAAGTCTACTCCGCAGCGCGCGACCTTCTCAAAGCCACCCTGTTGTCCCCCAATCCGATGAGCGCCGAAGTCGCGATGAGCGCTCCTGCAACGATCGCTAGAGTGACCGATACCAACCCACTGGATGTGAGCGATCTTCTCGGCGGCAATCACCGCCTGACGACCCTCCTGGCCGACACCCTGGAGGAGGCTCGTCGTCGCCCCTGGGTCGTCCCGATGCACGGCCATGCACTGACCGACCATCTGCGTGGGATCCTCAGCACCGCTACCCGCGATGTCGAGACCCGTCCGACCGGACAGCTGTTCACTCGACTGATCCAGCATGGGCCCGAGCACGAAGAGTCCCCTTTTGCGCATGATCCCGACCGGGATACGGGAATGCTGACTGACGTCCAGGCCGAGCAAGCCGTCGAGTTCGTCCGCTCCCATATGGTGAATCAGTTCAAGGGACAACTCGCCGAACTGCTCGCGCTCCGCCCGGTGATCGAACGAATCGAATCCCTCTTCCGCGACGAGCTGTCGCGGGGCACCCTCCGCCTCTACACGGGCGAGTCGATCCGCCAGTCCGAATCCGCCGAGGGGAGGAACGACCGCCTGGCCCCGGGAGCCGACGGCCTGCTACTCCACCGCAGGACGCCGTCCGAGAAGCCCAAGGTCGCGGCGATTGTCGAGGTTAAGGCAAACCGACAACCTTTCAGGGCACTTTGCAACCAGCTCCATCAGCATCGGGCGCGGCTCTCGGGCACCCTCCTACTCGAGGAACCGCGAGGTCACTTTCGGGAGTATCGTGGCCTCTCGGCGCTGGATCCTCGAAAGGGGCCGGCACTTCTGGCGGTGGTGCCGAGCCGCTGGAGACTGAGTCGAAACTTCACCCGCGTCCCAGTCCCGGGCGACGATCGCCTGCAGCCGCGTCCCGACCCGCTCCCGGCGGAGTACCCGGCCGCGCCTGCACCGAGAATCGTGAAGCCGGTGCACCGGCTGACGCTCGCTCCCTCCGTCGAGGAGCTGGAGGCGGCGGGCTTCGCGATGACCTTCTGGTACATGCAGCAGGCCGCCCGCGCCGTCGGCATCGAGGATCCGGGGCAGCATCGCCTTCGCCACATGCTCTACTGTCTGGGGCGCCGGCCTATGAGCGACCGGCTGCGTGAACTGACCGCCCGCCTCTACAACATCTACAACTACTCCTACGCCCTCTCGGCGGACAGCCGGGTGATGCTCTGGCCTGAGGACTTTCCCCCGGGCGCAACGGGAGTCGCGCCGAAGGTCCGGTACGGGCGCGAGCCGAAGACTTACGAGCTGGATAGCACCAAGGGGTGGAAGGAGAAGGAGTGGGAGGTCCGCCAGACTTCCGGGGGTCGCCGGATCACCTTCGAACGCACCCTTCGGAAGCTCGCCCCCAACCTGGTCTATGACGTCGGCTTCCACGTGGGAACGAAGGTGCCGGTGACGGTCGAGGCCGGTGTGGGCCATACTCGGGTGCGAGAACCGCTCTGCCGGCTCAACTTCACCCGCCGCCCCGGGGAGGGCGACCCACCCTGCCCATTTCCCTGGGATGATCAGGTCTTCCGCGCCAATATCGGCTCACGGAAGGCAAAGGCTTCCGAGAAGGGGGCGGTGGTGGTCCGCTTCGTGATCACCAGCCAAAGTGAGAGGCTCGCCCCCAGAGATGTTTGCAGGCTGATCACCGCCTTCAATCCTGCGGACGATCAGGAAGCTATCTGAGGCTGCCGGGGCTGGCCATGTTCGTGACGACAGCCCGCCGGGCGGGCGGACCTGGAAGCGGCGCTGGAGCAGTTCCGGTTGATTGAGGAGGACCTCAAGTAGGCGCGAGAGCTGCCGATACTGGGGCATGCGGGTTGCCCTACCGCGTGTCTTTCTCGTTTTGTAGAGATTTCGGGCAGCGTCTGCGTTTTCCAGGTCTGTTCCGACCCCAACCTTTGCTCTATATTCGCGCCTATGGCTACCTCAAAGCGCCGCCCCGCCAAGTCCACCAAGAACACCCTCCAGCAGGAAGCCGCCGAGCTGCAACTTTCCGGGGAGCGACTCCCGGGTGTCGCAGATCTGGTCAAGCTGTACCAGCAACACGCCAAGACCGTGGAACGTGCCGGCGCCTTTCACGGTCAGGCCGACCGGCGGATCGTCATCACCTCGGGTGCTTCCAGCGCCTGAGGTTACGAACTAACCCCTCGCCGTGCCTACCTGGGGGGAGCTGATCCCCGAACTGGAAGCCGCGACCGCGCGGCACGGTCCGCTCGCCTTCGATATCACCCGCCGCAAGTATCTCACCGCCCTCTCGGCCCATACCGGGCGCAACACGATTCTTTACGCGACCAAGTGGACTCAGCCTGGGGGCGTCGACCCCGGCCTGGTGTCCATCTCGCTCGCGGACGTTCAGGGGCTGATGGAGGTGGTGCATGGGCTGGATGGCCGTCGCGGCCTCGATCTCGTCCTGCACAGCCCCGGTGGCTCGCCCGATGCCGCCGAAGCATTGGTGCACTACCTCAGGTCCAAGTTCGACGACATCCGTGTCATCGTGCCCCAGGCGGCGATGTCCGCGGCCACCGTGCTCGCCTGCGCCGCGAACCGCATCGTCATGGGCAAGCACTCCTCCCTCGGGCCGATCGATCCGCAGTTCCTCCTGCCAGTGCCGAACGGGATGACTATGGCGCACCCTGCGCAGGCGATCCTCGACCAGTTCGACCTCGCCAAGCAGGAATGCAAGGACCCCGCCTTGCTCGGCGCCTGGATACCCATCCTGCCCCAGTACGGTCCGTCCCTGCTAATTCAGTGCTACAATGCGCTCGATCTGGCCGAGGAGTTGGTGGCGGAGTGGTTGCGGACATGGATGCTGGCGCCCATCGGGGCACGGAAGGCACAGCGCAAGGCGAAGGCGATCGCGACCTGGCTATCCGACCACACCAAGTTCAAGAGCCATGGGCGGCCGATTCACCGTGATACGGCACGGATGAAGGGCCTCGTGGTGGACGATCTGGAGCACGACCAGATGCTTCAGGACTTGGTGCTCACCATTTTCCACGGCACGACACATACGTTTAGCGCGACATCCGCCGCCAAGATCGTCGAGAATCACCTCGGACGTGCCTTCGTGATGCAACAGCAGTCATTCCAGAACGTTCAGCTCCAACTAGCGGCGCCGCCACAGCGACCGGCAGGGAACCCCTCACCCTAGCAACCGGACGAAGCGCTGGAGGAAAGCTTGCATATCCCCGCTCCCGAGGTCATCGCGGCGGACATCGTGCCGGACCTGGAGGCGGCGCTGGAGCAGTTCCGGCTGATTGAAGAGGATCTCAAGTAGGCGGCGCGACTACTCCCCCAGCAGCTCCTCGAACTTCCCCACCGCCCGCACCAGTCCGCTCTTCCGCAGCCGATCCAGGACATCTTTTCACCGCCTGCGGCGGGTTCCGGAGCGCGGCCGCCTGCTCGGTCAGGCACCGCACAACTGCGCCGGGGGCGATATCAATGGAATCGAGCAGGAAATTGTCGGGATGCTTGGCTTCGATATCGTACGGGGCGAGTGCGGCTGGCGGGAAGTCGTCGAGGTTGAACGTGACGATCACCTGGGCATTGGCGCGGATGGCTGCTGCGAGGACGTGCCTGTCATCGCGGTCAGGTAGCTCGAGTCCCGCTTCCAGATGCTCGAAGCCCGTGACCAGACAGTCCGGGACGGCGACCTGCATCAGTGTTCGGGTCCGCTTGAGCGAGTCGGCGGAAAGGTCGGGGCGCCTCGCGAGGATGCTCCGAAAACACTCGTCCAGAATGCGCTCGCTCCACTTCGCCTGCACCACTCTCGCATTCGCGATCCGGATCAGCAGGTCCCGGAGCGGGGCAGGGTACAACACACAGGCATCATAGACGACGATGAACGCCATCGCCCACTAGTACCCCAGCCCATGCTTCTCCGCTTCCGCCGCCAGATCCGCCATGACCTGCCGCCGGCGCTCCTCGTCCTCCCGCTGGTACCTGGCCACGTCGGCAAAGAGGATCCGCCGATGCGTCCCCACTTTCCGGTGCGGCAGCACCCCCTGCTCCAGCAGCCCGACCACGAAGGGGCGCGAGACGTTCAGCAGATCCGCGGCCTGCTGCGTCGTCAGCTCGGCGTGCACCGGCACGATGGTCACGGCGTTGCCGTTCGCCATCTGGCCGAGGATTTGGAGGAAGAGATCAAAGGCTTCGCGCGGCACGGTGACGCTTTGCGCCGCAGGCCCATCCTCCGGCCGCACAACGACATGCTTCTGGTTGCGGCGGCGGATGAATGGTTCCAGCTGGCGCAGGGCGGTTTCCGCCTCGGCGGCCACTTCCGGCGTAGGGAGTTCGAGGGTCGTGGTCATGGCAACAGTATCTGCATTAAACGCAATAAACGCAATATTCAATTAATTGACAGATGAGCGATAAGCTGTGGTTACGAGTGCTAATCTGTTTGATAGCAACGTATTAGGTGCACAGGATCGCTTGGGAGGTGTTCGCGACCGGGCGGGAACTCAGGCAATTGCAGGCGATTGAGCTGGCTCATCCCGGCGGACTGGCATCCACTGACGCTGGAAAAGACAAAGCCCGTCACCCCGAACTAGACCCGACCAGGCGAGCACACGGCATGGAGCCGGCGTTCATTCAGGGTGCGGGCATGCACAGGCTAGTGCTTTGTACGGAGAACTTCAAGAGCGCGCCGCCACGGTCTCCGCTGCCGCACGTGATCGCCGCGGACATCGTGGCGGACCTGGAGGCGGCGCTGGAGCAGTTCCGGTTGATTGAGGAGGATGTGAAGCAGGGCCCCTATGGTAAGTGGCAGCGAGCGCCAGGCGCGCTTCGATCCCGGCGAGTCTGAAGAACTGACGAGGCGCTGTCGGAGAGGTTGCCGGCGGTGGCGGCGGCGAGGATATCGCCAACTGACCAGCTCTGGACGCCAGAAGCGGCGGAGCCACTCGGCTCCGCCGCCTCTGCATTCACTCGTCGGGTTACCGCGCCTGCAGCGACCAGATCTGATAGTTGCGTGCCGCGTTGTTGGCCCGCTGCCAGGCCGGCTTCACCGTGCCGGCGGCGTTCGGTGCATCCGCCTCGAACACCATCGTGTAGTTGCTGTTCAGGGTGCTGATCCGTCCGGTCGAGGTCAGCCCCGTCGCCGTGCTCGGCAGCGGCAGATGAAAGGTCTGGTTCGTCCCGTAGTGGCACGGGTAGAGCTGCAGCGCTTCGTTGCCGTTGGCCGTCCCCCACGCCACATCGACGCAGTAGGCCGGATTGTACACCGACTGGAGCGCGACCCGGAGCCGATCGCTCGGATTCAGCGCGCTGCCCAGATTGATGACCCTGAACCACTGCAGCCCATCGTAGGGCGCCGGATAGCAGAGCTGGGCCTGCAGAACCACGTTGGCCGCCGGGAGCGCCGGCGAGCCGAGACACCGGTCGTAGGCGTCGCCGGTCCAGTCGCGGAGCCGCACCTGCTTGCCGACCCAGGGATTGGCGGTCCAGAAGATCGGGGGCGGGGTGAACGTGAGCGAGGCGGGGACCGCCTGCGAATCTACCAGTGCCACCGCCTGTGCGGGATCGGGTTGGGTCGCGTCGGGGTTACAGGCCGCGAGGCCTCCGACGGCGAACGCGAGGAGTGGCAGGAGCGGTGACAGCGATCGGGCCAGCATACTTCCTCCAGATGACACAGGGTGTACCGGTGGTGGTGCGTTGGTCCTTCATCCAAGCAACGCGATGGGACCGGCTCACGTCTCACGCCCTGCGCCGTGCCCGCCGATGTATTGCGCGTCACAACGGCGGGGATTCTCACTCATTGCTTCTGCACCGGTCCGGCGCGGAGGCCGGACCTACTCATCATCATTCCAGATTGTCCCGGTCCGGTACGGAGGCCGCCCCTTCCCATCATCACACCAGAACGACAGCCCATCCACTCCTCCGGACAGACTGCCGCCTGGTCACTCCACTGCTTCACCGTGCTCATCGTGATGCCTGTTCCTCCTTTGAGGTCCCCGGCTTCAGCACCTCACCCACCGGCCACGCCACGTTGCGCGCACTCTTCCACGCCCCCAGCACATCCGGCTTGTTGCGGAAGTGGAACACGACGAGCCCGTCGAGCTGCCGCACCAGCACCATCAACTCCCGCCCCAGCGCGTGCATCTCCGCCCGTGCGCCGGTGTGCGCCCGCCGGGCGGCGTTGGCGTCGCTCACCGCCTGTTCGTACTCCGCCAGCATGGCGGTCAGCGTTGGCAGCGTCTCCTCCGCCATCCCCTGCGACCGAAGGGTGTCGTGCTGCGCCTGGATCGTAGTCACGACGGAGCGGAGCGACGCCAGGAAATGCTGGGCGTCCATTCTGCTCACGGACTTCCCGACCGCCGTGGCGAGCTCCGGCTGCTCCCCTTCCAGCGATGCCGCGACTCCCGCCAGGTGACGGAGCGGCAGCTGAATGATCCGCAGCCGCACCTCGTTGTGCCTCCCCACCTGGGCCTCGCGGGCGGCCTCGCCATCCTGCTGCAGGGCGACCAGCGCCTGCTGCCGCGCCACCTTCGCCCGGAACCGCGCCACGATCTGATCGGCCGGTTCGTCGCCAAAGGGATACGCCCGGAGAAAATCCACCAGGCGCACCTGCATGGCGAGCTTCAACTGCAGTGTTCCCTCCATAGACACCTCCCTGCCCCATGGGCAGAGGGCACCACCGGTCGAGGCGGCATGTGCCCGTCACCAGCTGCAGAGGACCGCGGGTTCCTCAACCACATCGCGATCGGACGGGCAGGGAAGCAGGCCATGTGCCACGGGAGTCGGGGGTAGAACGAAAACTGCATAACACACGCGAAAAATGCATACAATGCCGGCAATGATCGCCGCATTGTCTGCTGCAATGGAATGTCGTCGCCTCCGACCCGCGCGACGTCTCCTCGCACCCGGACACTGTCATCTTCGGGTCGGACGAAGCGACCTTCGACTCGCGCGACGCGCCCTTGCACCCGTCCGAAGGCCTGATCAGGTCGTGATTTACGCCCTCGAGGCCCGACGACGTCCTCCGCAGGCGGATGTTGTCGCCTCGCGGTCGAACAATGCGATCTCGCACCCGCGCAACGTCCCGAAAAATGAAATTATGCAGTCTCCGACCCGCGCGAAGGAGCCTCTCGGCGGCTCCGCGGAGTGAATAGTGGAAACGGTTTATGCATGGCGATGGGGCCGGATGAGCAGGCTCGGGCAAGGGCGAGAGTGTCCTCAATCGTGGACAGTAGTGTCTCACGTGGACAGTCGGCTATCCGTAGGGGCGGGTCTAGGGCCCGCCCCTACCCCAAATCTCCGCCGATCGCAGGGCGGAGCTGGAGCTCCGCCCCTACCAGACGTCGCTTCAGCGACAGGCCGCCGAGCCGCGGCTTCAGCCGCGACGGCGACGACCCCTACGCCGCGTTTCCGCTTGTCGCAGAGCGGGACGAAAGCGACCCTGTGCAGTTGTCTGGTGGGGCAGGCGTCCCGCCTGCCCGCACCGAGCTCTGTCACGGGCAGGCGGGGCGCCTGCCCTACCACGACTCCGCGCATGTTCCCGCCGATTGCAGGGCGGAGCATAGCCCCGCCCCGACGTGCGGCGCCGGACTTCCCCGAATCCGTACCGCGCAACATATTGGCGCTCCAGCCGCCCCTCCCCTCGTCTCACCCTGCTTCCAGTGGAGGGTCCCATGCCTGCCGCCGCGACCGCCACCCACTACAAAGTGCAGCTCGATCAGCTCGAGTCGTGCAACTGCCCCACGAACTGCCCCTGCCAGTTTGGGGGCCTGCCCACCAATACCAGCTGCCACTTCCTGATCGGCTATCATGTCCAGGAGGGGGTGTTCGGTTCGGTCCGCCTCGACGGCGCGACGTTCGTCGTCGTCTGCGTCTATCCCGGCGCCATTCACGAAGGCAACGGGGCGGTGGTGCTGTTCGTGAATGAGTCGCTGACCGATCCCCAGGTGGATGCGATCGCCCAGATCCTGAGCGGCCAGCATGGCGGCATGCCGTGGGAGGCGCTGGCCGGCACGGTCACTTCATTTGAGGGGCCGGTCCGCGCCAAGATCGAGATGAAGGTGAACGGGACCCGCTCGAGCTTCCGGATCCCCGGCATCGTCGAACTGCAGCAGACGCCGATCAAGAACATCGTCTCGGGCGAGGACTCGGAGGTGCATATCGTCTATCCCAAGGGCGGGTTCTTCTGGGACGACGGGAATGTTTGCACCACGGCAGCGATGAATGTCACCCACGGCACGGTGCGCTTTGCCCACCCCGGCAAGTACTCGGCGCATGCCATCGCCCGCTGGCACAACGCGACCTGAGCACCGGCTGACGGTCGTCGCGACCCTGGCACTGCTCACAATCCTTTCCTGGGCCTGGGTCGTCGGCGTCGCCCGCGCCCCCGGCATGTCGGCGGCGATGCCGATGGACATGCCGGGGATGGACATGCCGATGGCCCCGACCGCCACGCTGCTCAGCCTCTTCCTCATGTGGGTGACGATGATGGCGGGGATGATGCTGCCGGCGGTGCTGCCCGCTGTGCTGCTCTTCATGACGATGGCCCGCCAGCGGCAGCAGACCGATCGAGCCCCGCTCTCGGTGCCTGCCTTCGTCAGCGGATACCTGGCTGTCTGGATCGGCTTCAGCGCGCTCGCCGCGTTACTCCAGACCCGCCTGACAGTCGCCCTGCTCGACCTCGCTCCCGGGTCCCGGCTCATGAGCCTTGCCGCCGGCGCGCTCCTGCTGCTGACCGGCGCCTATCAGTGGACTGCGTTCAAGGCGAGCTGCCTCTCCCATTGCCGCTCACCTCTTGCCCACTTCACCGCCCACTGGCGGGAGGGCACCAGTGGCGCGCTCCGGATG
>JANOFA010000237.1:0-16326 GCA_031413355.1 Gemmatimonadota bacterium
ACCGGCGGCCTACGGCGGCGGCGCCGACGACGGGCCCACCCGTCATTCACCCGCTGAACGCGCCACTGATCCGGCGCCGCGGGCTTCGCTCCAGTGCGCCCAGTCGCCGGAGCGCCGCTTCCAGCACCCACTCCCAGCCGACCCGCCCGATGAAGTCCGACCATGAGAGATCGGTGCAGAGCCGGAGCCAGCGCCGGAGGGTGCGGGGATCGATGCCCGCGTCGAGCGCGGTGGTTTCGAGTGACGCGCTGCGCCAGGGCCCGGGGGTGACCGCGAGCTGGGCCAGTCGGGCGAGGCCGCGCCAGTCGCGCACCTCGAGCGGGCCGATGGCCTGCAACCGGCGGGTGAGGGTCCGGGGCGGGCGGGTCGCCATGTCTCCGGCGCCGAAACAGGCGCCTAACGTGCTGGCGAGGCCCGGGCGCCCCAATCGCAGTTCCAGCCAGCAGGCGATGATCGATAGCTGCGGCACCGGGCGGCGGGCCACGGCGCGCCGGATACGTTCGGCGGGTGGCAGCCAGTCGAAGTCGCTGGGATAGAGCAGGGCGAAGCTGCCGGGTACCGACTCGAAGGGCGCGATCGCGCGAGCGGGGAATCGGGGGTCGGCGAGCCGCATGACCAGCGGACACCAGGGCGCTTCGCGCTGCCGCTGCACGGCGTCGGCCAGCACCGGGATGCCACCGTCCAGATCGGCGATCAGGATGGCGCCGGGGTCCGGCTGGCTCAGGGTCCAGGGTGCGAGCCGGTCGGACGCCGGGTCGAGCACAAGAAGTGTGGTGGGCACGGGATAGTCCCCCGCGAACCGCGGGCCTTGGAACTCAGGGGTCCCCGAGCGGACGCACGGGAATGGGTAGAGTGCACCGCCCGGAGCCCACGTCAAGCAGGGTTGACGCAAGAACCCGCCGTAGCTGGCGGGTTGCTGCCTTGGGGAGGGGTGGGGAAGCACTATCGTGTGCCTGTCCTCTCCTCCTCCGGCGGTCATGCGGTCCTTCCATATATGTGCCAGCACACTTGGCCTGCTCACCCACTGGGCGCTTGCGCCACTTGAGGCTCAGGTGTGCGGGCGCGGCGCGCTGATGCTGGAGGCCGGCATGGTGCGTCCGTTGCCGCCGAACTCCGGCATTCAGGGCGCGGTCGTCGGGGCTGATGGACGGGTGGCGCTGTGGTCCGCTTCAGGAGAGCTGCTGCAGGGTGGGGCGGGCGATTCGATCGTGCTCACCCAGTTTTCCGAGCGGTTGTCGATCGCCGGGCTCGGCTTCGGTCCGACGCCGGGATCGTGGCGGGTGGCCGACGCCTGGACGGGTCGGGAACTGGTGTTCGATCACGAAGACAAACGTCTGTCGGAGCGTCGACTCGCGCTGACGCCGGGGCAGCGCCTGGAACAGGGCATCTGGCGGGACGAGGGCTGGCTGCTGGCCAGCCGGGATGCGGTGTCGCGCCGGTTTGTGGTGGTCCGGGAGATCGCAGGGCGCGCGGTGCCCATCTTTCAGAGCGCGGTGGCGGATAGCGTCGCCGGGATTGTGCGCTATCACATGACCGCTCTCCCCGAGCAGGTGCTGCTGACGGAGGTGCGCTCGCCGTTCCGGGTCATCCGGATATCGCTTGCGGACGGCACCGCCGACACGCTGCTCACTCTCCCGTTGCCCATTCCGTCCGACAGCCTGCACCTCTGGCGTGCCCAGCCTGCGCTCGCCCTCGACTGCGGCACCCTGGTCTCCGTGGCCAGCCTGGCGGGTGATATGCGGCTGTTGCTGCGCTGGGATGCAGCTGGTCGTTTCGTGAAGGCGACGCCGCTTGCCGCGCCGTTCGCGCTGGTCGCGCGGCTGCCCGGGGAGCGGGCCCTGCTCGCCGCACGCCGGGCGGGCGGCCTCGAGCTGGTGACGTACCGCTGGCGCTGGTCCCCCGATTCCCTCGCTTCACTTCCGCCTGACACAAGGAGTTCACGATGACCCGGTCGTTGATCCGAATGGCCCTGCTGGTCCTGGCACTCGCTGTCCTCACGCTCCCGTCCACCGCCCACGCCCAGGGTCTCGCGGCGCTGGCTGTCGCCACTGGCACCGCCGGTGGCGGGGAGTCCTCCGCGCTCGTGGAAAAGGCTGGCTGCTGGGATTGTACCGCGTGGGGCCAGGTCTTCAATTGCACGGGTGGTCACACCGTGGGATACTGGAACTGCAGCCTCGGCTATACCGGCTGCAATCGGAGCAGCCCCGGATGCGGTGGCTCCGCCGCAGTCCCGGTCGACCTCGATGGCGCGGCGCAGTACGTGTCGCGCGGTGCATTCCCGCCCCAGCTGGCAGGGACCGGTCCGGCGGTGCCGGGGGAGGAACGCAACTGTGACGGCGTGGTGGTAGCGCGGCAGCAGTCGCCTGACAATATTGCAGTCGTCCGAACCCGCACCGCGGTCCTCTCCCTCTGAGCCGGTCCTCACGGCCTCCCATCATGACGAATCGCCTGAGCCTCCAGGCCGTGGTGGCGCTCTCCCTGTGCATCGGGGGAGTGCCCGCCGGGCCCACCCTTCCCGCGGTGGACCGACAGGTCGCCCGGCGTGACGACTCGTTCGTCGTTCCCGACAGCGTGGTCGCCCAGCTGTCCTACGTCAGTGACATGGCGGTCTCCCCGGACAATCATGTCTTCGTCTCCGATGCGCGGCTGGGGACGGTCTTCGAACTCGAGCCGAGCGGATCGCTGCGCCGAATGATCGGGCGGAGCGGTGGCGGGCCGGGCGAGTTCTACGCCGTCGCCATGCTGGGATTCCGCGGCGATTCCCTCTGGGCGCTGGACGTCGCCCTCAACCGGATTTCGCTCTTTCCGCTCGATGGCACCGGACGGCCGCTGGTGATCGGGTTGCGGGGCATCGTCCCGAGGGCCGGGACCGGCCCGGCCGACTATGCCTTCAGTGGCATGCCGGAGAGCATGCTGTCCGACGGCACGATGCTGACGATGCAGCAGGAAGGCGATCGCTCCAAACCGGTCGCGACTCAGATCCGTGTGTTGCGGACCCGCCGCGACCTCGAGATTCTCGATACCCTCGGTGTCGTCTCGAAGCAGCACGCGGTGATCTTTACCGAGTGGACCGATGGGGCGAGTTTCATCATGCAGCCGTTCAACGACATGCCGATCTTCACTGCGGCGCCGGATGGCTCGCTGGTGGTGGAGATCGAGCGGCTGGCACCCACCTCGAACGCGGAAACCAGTTTCCGGCTGGTGGCGCGGAACGGCAGCGCCGTGCCGCTGTTCACCCGGGACATCAGCTATCGTCCGCGCCGGCTCCGCGATTCCGATGTGGATCAGGCCCTCGCCCTCTTTGCCGACCCCGCCGCGAAGCTGCCGGGCCCGGTTACCATGGACTCGATTCGCAGCAAGTTGTACCGGCCGTCGCGCTTCCCGCCGGTCCGCGAAGTGCATGTTGGCCGGGACAACACGATCTGGCTGCGGGTGAATTTCGCCGACAGCCCGGCGACGGGCGCGGACTGGCTCGTGCTCAGTCCACGCGGCTTTCCCCTGGCCCGTGTCAGCACGCCCTCGGATTTCCGCATGATGGAAGCCGATCGGCACACGCTCTGGGGAGTCGAGGGCAATCCGCTGGACATCCCGGTGCTGGCGCGGTATGTGGTGGAGGGGAGGGTGGCCGTTAGCCGATAGCCGATAGCCGTTGGCCGTTGGCCATCAGCCATCAGCCGTCAGCCGTTAGCCGTTGGCCATTGACCGGGTAGGGGTGGAGCTCCAGCTCCGCCCCACACCTGTCATCCCGAGCCCGCAGGGCGAAGGATCTCTTGAGGTCGGAGCCGAAGCCCGAGTACGGCTCCGAGGCAGGGAGATCCTTCGCTTTGCTCAGGATGACACCAGCTACCGTCCGCCCGTCCGCCCGTCCGACCCACATCCCCTACGCCATCGCCATCACCGGTGCCGAGTGCCCCGCCGAGCTGCGGCGGCTCGGTCGCGGCCACTCGACGAGGCGGTGGTGACGCAGCGCCGCTTCCAGCTTCCACTCCCAGCCGGGATGGGAAAGGGCGGCGGCGAGGTCGACCCCGAGGTGTTCTTGAGTCTGGGTGTGCATGGTGCGGGGGTCGATTCCGTGATCCAAGGCCAGTTGCTCCAGCGACTGCGGTGTGGATTCGAGGACCGGGAGGAGCCGGCCCAGGGCGCGTCACTGGCGCACACTGAGCGGGCCAAGTTTCCTCAGCTGGCGATTGATGGTGCTCCGCGATCTCGGCGTTGCGACATTCGCGGTGTCGGTGTCGGTGTCGGTGTCGGTGTCGGTGCTCGCTGGGAGGGCGAGGGCATCCTCGACGGCGGCGACGAGGCCGCGGTCGAGCTGGCGGAGCCGGAGATAGTCGATGACGTCGTGCCGGGTGGGCCTGGGGCGACCGCGAACGGCGTGGTGGACGACGTCGGCGTTCACTTCCTCACCCTGCACCAGAGTGGCGACCTGGCGCGGCAGCACTCGGAGCAGCCGGCTCAGCTCCGCGACGGGGAGTGGCTGCCGGGCAACGAGGAGCACGGCACACCATGGTGCGGCCCGCAGCACATTCGTCACAAGGTCCATCTGGTGTGGGATGCCAGTTACATCCAGCAGCAGGGCATCGCCCAATGACGGCAGGATGCCCGGCTCGTGCGGCATGGGCCGGAGCGTGGCGCCACAGAAGATCCGGACGGCGCTGGGCATGGCGGGCCTTGGGGGTCGAGGTGAGGAATCCAATATCAAGGCGGGTGTCGGCGAGCGCCAGACGGTGCCGAGTCAACTAGGGGTAACCCTAGGGCGAGGTGCGCCGCGGCATTGGATGGCCGGTACTTCTCAAACTCGCGCAGGAGGCTCAACCGATCGTCAAATCGCGGATTGGAGGGTGGGGGGAGCGAATTGTTACAATGACCGTGCGTAAACGCGCCGTGGGTGCATGGCCATTGTTCCGGTTTGGTGCCATGCATGAGTTGTTGAGGGCGGGGGCGTTGAGCTCACGAGAGTGGCCTTCCGCGCCACACTCGATCGGTCGCGTATTCCTAGTGCACCAATTCCTGCACCAGCGGGCGGAGACAATGGCAAAGGCCCCACCTCTGCTCTATGCTGCAAATGTGGCTATGGCACTAGTACTCACCTCGCTGGTGTTTCGAATCATTCGGGACGGAAAGTCGAGCAAAGAAGCGACGGCCAATGTGATCAAGGAAACGGACTGGAATGCGCTTGTCGAAGTGGGCGACACGCTTGCTATCGGACGAGGCCCCGAGCAAACCGTCCTCCTCTTCCTTGATTACGAGTGCAAGTACTGTCGCGCTTTGGCAGTTCCGATGGATTCCTTGATCAAGGCGAGGCCTCACCTCAGAATCCTTGTACGACACCTGCCTTCTCCTGTTCATGCACTGTCCGCCGTTGCGGCACGAGGTGCGATTTGTGCGAGCAGGAGTGGGCACTTTCCTCAGTATCACACCCTTCTGCTGACGGATTCTGGTTGGCAGCAGGCGCCGGACTGGGAGGCCATCGCCGCGAGGGCGGGCGTGCCAGACCCAGAGCGTTTTCGCGCATGCATGATCGACACTACGACCTCCAGGCGGCTGGAACGAGATCTTGATGCCGCAAGGCGACTGGAGGTGACAGCGACCCCGAGTCTCGTCTCAAAACGCTTTCGCATCGCTGGGCTCGCTGGTTTGTCCACCGTAGCGGGCGCCTTGGGTGCCCACGGAACCCAGAATCTGCGCGAGGAAGTATCGAAGAAGGGTCGTCACGGCGGATCATAGGAACAAGACATGATGGCAGGTGTGAGTCGTACACTCCCTCAGAAAGGACGACGAGAATATGCAAACAACGATTCTTGGCAGGAGAGCACAGACGGCCATTGCGGTGCTTCTACTGGCCGCGCTCGCAACAATCGCCGGTGCATTCCCCGTGAGCTCGGCGAGTGCCGAGCAGATCACCACCTGTCAGGCCATAGGTTGTTCTGGGATCTACTTCGACTGCAGGACATATTGTTGGGGTGGAAGTCACCCCGGCTGCGTCGATTGCAAGGACAACCTGATCCCAGGCCAGTGACGACTGTCCGCCATCGGGTGCGATCGCTGAGAGCGAGGGCTGAGGTCTGTGGGTCGCATCAGGTCAGGACCGCTGGTCAGCGACGGCATCAAGGGCTCGCCGTGATTGTGATCTGCCTCGCGTGCTCAGGGTCATCGTCGAGCCTCCCCCTTCCCAAGGCCCTGGAGGGACCGGCAGGCGCCATCCACGTCGTCTTCACTGCAGTGGATTGCGATCTAAATGCGCACGATTTTAGGCTTATTGACAGCATCGCCTCACATTCGGGTTATCTGCTGTCGGGGACAATGGTCATGGGGCTCATCGCTCCAGGAGAGCTTCCGCGGGTGGTGAGGGACTATCGGATTGCATTTCCAGTGACCCCCGACTCCGTCGGCGACTACGGGCGAGTGTTGAATCGGCTTGGCACGTCGGGTCCTGTGGTGATGATTCTCCGAAAGCGCTCCTTGGTCGCAATGTTTGTGGGCCTACCGGCGTTCGAGCAGTTTCGTTTGAGAAGCTACGCGAATGGAATCCCATGAACTCCACGCGCATATTCCGGGCTGGGTGGTTTATTGCCATCACGATGGCTCACGCTTGGCCATTGTCGGCGCAATCTTCCGGACAGCCCGTGAGGAGGAAATTCGCCGAAGGGATCTGGAGTGAGCGAGCGTTGGTCGGCGGATCGGTTCTTCTCCAACCGTTCTACCTTAAGCTGGTGAATAACTCCTTAGTTCTATTCGACCAAGGAGACTTTCAACTGAAGGCCTTTTCGCTGGACACTGGTAAGCAGTTGTGGCAATTCGGCCGCCGCGGGCAGGGACCATGGGAGATTTCACAGTTGAATGATCTCCAGGTATCCAGCACCGGTACGATTCTGCTGGCGGACGGCGCAAACGCTCGAGTCACCGAGCTGGACTCTACGGGAGGACGGCTTCGGATGGTGCCGTTGCATTCGACGATACGGCGGATACTTCCCATCGCCGACGGTGGGTTTCTCGCCAAGGGGGGGTTGAAACCATACTGGGACGTTTTCGATGCGAAGGGCAATCCGACCGGTTCCCTCAGCATTCCCGACTTTCTAGACGGCCTTGAGTATCTGGCCGCCGAGCCCATCAATGAAGCGATTGATGAACTTCACAGTGCTATCGCGTTTCGGTGGTCCGATCGGCTGATCCTGCTTGACCACAGTGGACGGGTAGTTGCCTCCGGTCGGGGTCCGGAACGAATCGAGTTTCCAACGATTAGCTCTTACAAGGCTCGGTCTGCTTCGGAGGGTGACATCACCATTTCGCGCGTCTCACCTGATGCGATTTGGGCGGCGTTCGCGGTCACCCAGGTGGGCAGTGAGATCTGGGTTCTGTTCGTCGGAGCCTCCAAGGATGCGGGGCGGTTGGTGGACAGGTTCGACCGTAGGTCTGCAGCGTATCTTGGCAGTCTGCGTTTGCCGCACCGACCGATTGGAATGGCGGGACTGGGAGAACGCAGGGTGGCCGTCCTATACGATGAGCCAGAACCCCGGGTAGACGTTTTGACATGGATACCGCGTGCAGGGCAACCGCCCCGTTGACCGATGCCACCATGCCCCACTGCGACTCGCGTCGGCACAGTCGCCCATGTCAATAGCCGACTGGTACTTCGCTGGCGATTCCTAGCGGGCAGGTTTCGCAGCGCGGTGCACAGTGGTCGACGCCCGGCCAGGTTCTCCGGATATCGAATGAGAGTTCAACTGTTCCTCAACGGGCCATGTGCTTACGGAACTGCCATCACATAGCCGGAGCGGAATGACGCATCCGGAGCGTGCAACAACCGCATCGTACTATTGGGCGTTGGTGATGTGTCTGATGCTATTGGCCGCCTGCCGTCTCGAGGTGCCATCCGATCGCGCACGATTTGTGTTTCTCCACTCGGCAAAGGCTGACCGGGCGGCTTTTGTGGATCGGGTTTCTTCCTGCGAAGGCCAGAGCAAGGCATTCGCCGACCTGTTGGGTACTCTCAATACCCAGCCGCCGCTGACCATTGAAGTATCCCGTGGAAATCGAGCGCTCTTCGGTCAGGCATTTCAGGAGAGATCGTACCGTCCCAGACTCATGATTGATCTGCAGGACCTCGGGCGCCTACCGGATGCGGCGGATGCCATGAAATGGGCGCCCGACAGTAGTTGGGCGTGGACGAAGTGCGAAGTCCTCGGGCATGAGGTGGCCGAGGGCGTTCGGTACCGCGAACTCTGGGGACGCTCGACTGAATTGGAGCGGGCTGGCATTCCAGACACTGCGTTCACTATCCGACGCCGTAACGCCCACGCGTATGCGCTCCAAGTCGAGCGAGCGATCGCAGAGGATCAACGCACCCGACTCGACGCGGATGCGCAGCCCTATTCGCGCAATGGCGAGTGTGGGTTCGAGGGTGTGATTCACATCCTGTTCGGCAACTCCACCGAAACGCTGGTCCTTGATGGTGAAGCTTCGCCGGCGATGATCGTCTTCAGCCCGGGCCGCAATCGATGTTCGGAGCCGTCCTGGCGGGACTCGGCGGTGGCCATCCAGCGAAGATTCCGTGCTTCCTTGCCTCAGCCGTAGCTTTGGATCCACCCGCCCTCCAGCGCACGCCATCCAGCACCCTACCCCTCCCCCCCTCCCCAATGCACCTTTCCCTCACCCCGCGACCCTCCCCCAGGGTCCGGGCATCCTGAGCGGACCGATCACAGCCTCACGAGAAATCGATGATTGACCGCCGGCCCTCTGCCCCGAGGGTGTTCAGCATCCCTGCGCCATCGCTTGGCGCGCTGGCCGCCCTCGCCCTGGTGCTGGGCGCCTGCCGCGACCGCGCCGCCGCGGCTGATCCCGGCACACCCGCCGGCGTCGGAGCCGAGCCCACCGAGGGCAACAGCAGCATCGCCCTCCCCGTCGTTGGCGAGCCGGTGCATCAGGGCGACCTGGTCCTCACCGTCAGCACCACCGGGCAGGTGCGCGCCGACCGCATCGCCCGGCTCCGCGCCGAGACCGGCGGGACCATTACCGGTCTGCGCATCACCGCCGGCTCATCGGTTCATCACGGCGACACCTTGCTGCTACTCGACCCCCGCCCCTTCGATCTCGCGGTGCGTGAAGCCGAGGCGGCGCTCGCCGAGGCAGAGATCCGCTTGAGCGGCAATCTCTCCAGCGATTCGATCCTTCTCGGGCCCGGGCAGGATACGGTCCGGGCTCGCAACGCGGTGGCACTCTCCGGCGTCCCCGCCGCGGAGGTGCGACTGGAAAAGGCGAAGCTCGATCGGGAGCGCGCCGCGGTCACGGCACCGTTCGACGGCGTCGTCGATCAGGTGAATGTCTCGACTGGTGAGCGGCTGAGTGCGGGTCAGGACATCGCCACGATTGTCGACATGACCCACCTGCGGGTCACTGCGCAGGTGCTGGAACACGACCTCCCGTTCGTGCGGGTCGGTGGCGTCGCCCTGATCACGACTCCGGCACAGGGGGGCACGCCCATTCGCGGTCGCATCCTGTCCATTCTCCCGCTGGTGGATACGGTGGCGCGGGCGGGGCGGGTGGAGGTTGAATTGTCCGCTGAGCCGGTCGGGGCCGCGCATGCGCGGCCCGTACGTCCCGGCCCGCGGACCGTATTGCGCCCCGGCATGTATACCGACGTCCGGCTCGAGGCGACGCGGCTGCCCAACCGTATCCTTGTGCCGGCCCGCGCCGTGATCGAACGTGATGGCCGCCCGCTGGTGTTCGTCGCAAAGGCCGGCCGAGCCCAGTGGGTGTACATCCTGCCCGGCCGCTCCAACGGGATCGACACCGAAGTGTTGCCTGACTCGAGCACCGGACAGATCCCCGTCGGCGTGGGCGACACGGTGCTGGTTGAAGGGCACCTGACCCTGACCCACGACGCGCCCGTCCGGGTGATGGCGGCGGCGGAACGGGCGCCGTAGGGGCCGACCGCCGGTCGGCCCCTACCCGCGCCCATTCCGCGCCATTCACGTCGCGAACCCATGTCCATCGCCGCATCCGCGCTCCGCCGTCCGGTCTCGACCGTCGCCGCGACCCTCGCCCTGGTGCTCCTCGGGCTGGTGTCGCTCGGCCGGCTGCCCGTCGCCCTGCTCCCCGATGTCACCCTCCCCGTCCTCACCATCCGCACCATCTGGCCTAACGCCGCGGCCACCGAAGCCTCACGCTTCGTCGCCGAGCCAGTCGAAGAGGCGATCGCCGCGACCCCGGGGCTGATCGAACTGCGCTCCGTCAGCCGGAACGGCGAGGTGACCACCACCGCCCGCTTCGGCTGGGGCACCGACATGGCGGCGACGATGCTGGCGGTGCGCGAGCGGCTCGACAACGCCCGCAGCCGCCTGCCGGAGACCGCGGCCCGACCAACCCTTCTCACCAGCGATCCCGGCCAGCGCCCGATCGCCGTCCTCGGCGTGAGCGGTCCGCAGGATCTCCGCGCCCTCGCGCTCCTTTCCGAGCAGGTGCTGGCGCGGCGCCTGGAGCAGCTCGACGGGGTCGCGAGCGTCGCCGTGACCGGTGTGCCGGAGGATGAAGTACGCGTCGAGCTCGACCCCGAGCGCCTCCGGGCACTGGGACTCACGCCTGACGACGTGGCGACCGCGGTGCGGGCCGCCAATGTGAGTGCGCCGGGCGGCACCATCCGTCGGGGTCAGTTTCGCTTTGCCGTGCGAACGCTGACGGAGCTGCAGACGCTGGACGATTTCTCGGATATCCCGCTCGCCAGCCGCCAGGGGGCGCCGCGGCTCCGCGACGTCGCCACGGTCTCGCTCGCGCTGGCGGAGCCGCGCACATTGACCCGGCTCGATGGCGCGCCCGGCATCGGGCTGCTGGTGTACAAGGACGCCGGGGCCAACACCGTGAGCGTCACCCGGAGCATGACCGACGCGGTGGCGCAGCTCGCGACCGAGTTCCCCGCCATCAGGATCACGGTCGTCGCCGCCCAGGCCCGTTTCGTCAACGATGCGCTCGGCAATCTGGGCCAGGAGATCATCCTCGGCGGGATCCTCTCCCTGCTGGTGATTCTGCTCATCCTGGGCGACTGGAAGAGCGCCCTCGCGATCGGGCTGATCGTGCCGCTGTCGGTGCTGGTGGCGCTCACCGCGCTGCAACTCCTCGATGTCACCATCAATGTGCTGTCGCTCGGCGGCCTGGCGCTTGGCGTCGGCCTGCTGGTGGATAACGCGATCGTGGTGGCGGAGGCGAGCGGCCGGTTTCGCGAGCAGGGGTTGAGTCGGCTCGACGCGGCGCGGCAGGCAGCGGAGGAGGTGTCGGGGCCGTTGATGGCGGGTACGCTGACTACGCTGCTGGTCTTCGGGCCGATTGTTTTCGTGCGCGGGCTCGCCGCGGCGCTGTTCCGGGATCTGTCGCTGAGTGTCGTCACCTCGCTCACCGCATCGCTGGTGCTGGCGCTGACGCTGATGCCGGTGATGCTGGCGGGGAAGCGAGGCGGGCAGGCGGACGGGCGGACGGGCGGACGGTCGGACGGGGATATCGTCGGGCTGGATGGTGACGTCGGCGCGGGCACTGTACGGGCCGCACATGTGCGGCCCCTTCTGCCTGACACTGTACCGGCCGCACGTGACGATGGCGCGGGCACCGTACGGGCCGCACATGTGCGGCCCCTACCGGCCATGGGGCATCGACTGACCGAACTCTACGAACGCGGCATGATCTGGTCGCTGGATCATCCCCGCACCGTGTTTGCTTCCGCCGCGCTGGCGACGGCGTTCGCAGTGGTGATCGCCCTCCAGTTGCCGCGCGAGATCCTGCCCCAGGTCGATGAAGGAGTCGCGGTCGTCTCGCTGCACCTGCCGGAAGGCACCGCGATCACCGAGACCGCGCGCCAGGTGGCGCGGCTGGAGCAGGCCGCGAGTGCGCTCGGCGTGCGCGGCATCTACGCCCGGGTCGGCTCCGCCACCGACGAGGAGCTCGTAGCCGGCGCGGCACCCGGTGGCCCGGGAGAAGCAGAGCTGCTGCTGCCGGTGCCGGATGGTGCCAAGGCGGAGCGTTTCGCCGAAGCGCTGCGGGCCCGGGTGCCGGATCTGGCCGCTGGAGCGCTTGCGATCGATCTCGCCGGCCAGTCGGAGTTCGGCAGCCTGATCGGGCGGGAAGGGAGACTGGTCCGGGTCGAAGTCAGCGCGCCCGAACGCCAGGCGGCACAGCGCTGGGCTGACAGCGCCGGCATTCGACTCCGCACACTTCCGGGACTGGTTGATGTCCGCTCGGCGCATGCAGGCACCCAGCCGGTGATCGAGCTGGCGCTGGAGCGAGACCGCATTGTCAGGCAGGGGCTCACCGTGGATGAGGTCGCCAATACGATCGCCGGCGGGCTCGGCGGGGTCGCGGCCAGCGAACTGCGCGAGACCGACAGGCGCACCCCGATCCGGGTGCGCTATGCCGGCACCGGCAATGAGGATCTTGCCACCGCGCTCGCTGCGACGGTGCGTGACGTGCCGGTCGGGCAACTGGTGCGGGTGCACGAAGTCCAGGACCCGGTGGAAATTGTGCGGGTCAACCAGCGGCCGGTGGCGGTGCTGGAGGCGGCGGTGGAGAAGGGCGGGACGGCTCGCGCGGTCACCGGGATCGAGGCGATGCTCACCACGCTGCCCGCTCCCGCCGGCCTCGCCTGGGCGCTCGCCGGCGCCGATGTCGAGCAGCGGCGCACAATGTCGGAGCTGGGGGTGGTCGCGCTCCTGTCGGTGGCGCTCGTCTTCCTGGTGCTGGCCGGTGAATTCGCCTCATTCACCACGCCGCTCATCGTCATGCTCACCGTGCCGCTGGCCGCGGTGGGCGGCATTGTCGTCCTCTGGCTCACGGGGCAGAGCCTCAACGCCGTCTCGCTGATCGGCATGGTGGTGATGATCGGCCTGGCGGATAACGACGCGGTCGTCAAGCTCGATGCGATCCGCCGGTTTCGCGCCGAGGGGCATGGGATCCGCGAGGCAGTGGTGTTAGGCGGGCGGCAGCGCCTGCGCGCCATCGCGATGACCTCGCTGACGACGATCGTGGGCGTGTTGCCGCTGGTCTTCGGCTGGGGCAGCGGCGGCGAACTGTACCAGCCGCTCGCGGCGGGCGTGATCGGGGGGTCGGTCACGGCGACGCTGGTGACCTTCTTCCTCCTGCCGACGGCGTATGCGGTGATCGAAACACGCCGTGATCGTGCAGCGTCGCGATCGATGGTAGCGGCGGGTCCGAGATCCGCCGCTACATCGGGGCGCGGCATGGACGGATTATCGTGATCCGCTGGTCCGCCGACCGTCCCGCGATCGTCTGGGCCGTTACCGCCGCGCTCCTGCTGGCCGGTGGCGTCGCTCTGACCCGCCTCCCCGTGGCCTCACGACCGTGGGTCGAACTCCCCTCCCTCTCCGTCCGCATGAACTGGCCCGGCGCCTCCGCTGAGCTGGTGGAGACCTATCTCGGCGCCCCCATGGAGGCGGCGATTCAAGGCGTGCGCGGGGTGCACCGGATCCAGAGCGAGTCGAACGAGGGCGATGTCTCACTGACGATCGAGCTCGAGCCCGGGACCAACGTGCAGCTCGCCCGACTCGGGATCCTCGAGCGCCTCGAACTGCTGCGGCCGGAGTTTCCGCCGGGGTCCTCCGGTCTCGCCGTGAGCAACGCCGTACCCGAGGGCCTGGATGAGGAGCCGCTGGTCGATTACACCGTCGCAGGGCCCTACACCCCGGGGGCCCTGCAGGAACTGGTGGAACGAGACGTCGCACCTCGCATCAGTGCCGTGCCCGGGGTCGCCGGAGTGCAGACGCGTGGCGGAGCGGTGGTGGGGGTGTCGATTGCCTACAGTCCAGCCCGGCTGCGCCAACTCGGCCTGACGCCAGCGATGCTCGCGGCTGCACTCGCGGGGGCGCGCGAGGTACGGTCGCTGGGCCGCGAGCGCGCCGGGGCAACCGAACGCGCGGTCGTGCTGCGGGATGTACCCGGCGCCATCGAGGCATTGGGCGATCTGCCGGTTGCCGGACCAGGCGGCCGGGTCTTCCACCTGCGGGAGCTCGCAGCCATCCGGCGGGAAGAGGATGCCGAGGACACCTTCTTTCGGGTGAACGGCGAGCCGGCGGTGCAGCTCTCCGTCGCGCGGCTTCCCGGTGCCGACGCGATCCAGACCGCGCGCGGGGTGCATGAGGCGCTTTCTGTGCTCAGCCCCAAACTGCCTCCCGGCGTGCGGTTCCGGGTCACGAGCGATGAGAGTATCCGGCTCGGCGAGCAGCTCGGCGATCTCGGCCGGCGCGGCACGATTGCGGCGGTAGCGGTGCTGGTGGTGCTCGCATTGACGCTGCAGGCATGGCGTGCGGTGCTGCTCGTCGTGCTGAGCGCGGCGGTGGCCATCGCCGGCACAGTCCTCGGACTCTACCTGCTGCATATCCCCGCCAACCTGCTCACCCTCGCGGGATTGGGCATGGGTGTCGGCATTCTGGTGCAGAACGGCCTGGTGGTGGTGGACCGATTCCGCACCGTCCCCGACACCGCGGCGGGTCGTGCGGAGGCGGGCTGGCGCATCACGCCCGCCGTCGTCGGGGCGACGCTGACGACGGCGGTGGTGCTGTTTCCTTTCCTCTATCTGCAGGGCGACGCGCGGGCCGCCTTCATGCCGTTCGCTGTCGCCTTCGGGCTCGCGCTGGCGTGGTCGGTGGTGACGGCTGTGGTGATGGTGCCCGCCCTCGGGAGCCGGCATGGGATGCATGAGGTCAGCTGGCCGGCGTGGCGGCGGGCTTATCTCTGGCTGGTCATACGGCTGCTGCGCTGGCGCTGGGCGACGCTTGCCGTCACCGGAGTGGTGTTAGGCGGATTGACCTGGGTGTTCGTCGTGAAGGTGCCGCGGAGCAGCTATGCGTCGTGGTTCGGCCAGCGCAGCACGCTCAGCGCCTCGCTCTCATTCCCCGCCGGCTCCGATCCGGCCAGTCTCGATGCCAGCATGGGCGAGCTCGAGGCTGTCGTCGTGGGCCGGCACGGCGTCGAGGTTGCGACCGCCATCGGGGGGCCGGGAGGCGCGTACCTGACCGTGGTCTTCAGCGAAGCGGTCGCCCGCACCGGGCTGCCGCTCCAACTGCAGGAGGAGCTCACCCAGCGCGCGGTGCTGATCGGCGGCGCCGCGGTCAGCGTGGTTGGGCGCGGGCCGGCGTTCGCCAGTGGCGGCGGAGCCGGTGCGATGCAGACCTTCCGCATCAAAATCCTCGGCTTCTCCTTCCGCGGCGTCGAGCAGCTCGCGTTCGATCTCAAGTCGCGGCTGGAACGCATTCCCCGGGTGCGCGCGGTCGACATCAACGCCGCCAGCTTCTGGTTCGGTCAGGACAAGGCGCGCGACGTGGCTCTCCGCCCTGATCGGGCGCTTCTGGCGCGCCAGGGCCTATCCGCCGCTGACCTCGCCGGTGCAGTCACCCGCGAGGTGGGCGGCGCCGCCGGCCGGCAACGGGTGGAGATCGGCGGGCAGCAGCTCTGGCTGTCGCTCAAGACCGAGGGTGCCCGGACCCGCACCCTGGAGGAACTGCGCGATGCTGCGGTGCCGGCGCCGGGTGGGGCTCGGGTACGCGTGGGCGATCTCGCAGTCGTCGAGGAACGCGCCGCGCTGGCCCGCATCAGCCGGGAGGACCAGCAGTATGTGCGGGTGGTGAGTTACGAATTTCGCGGGCCGCAGAAGCTGGCGGACCGGACGCACAAGGCGTTCATGGCATCGATCACGCTGCCGCCCGGCTACTCGGCGAGTGACGAGGTGTTCGGCTGGATTCCCGACCACAGCGAACAGGGGCTGTGGCTGGTGTTTGTCATCGGGCTGGTGCTGGTACTGCTGAGCGTCGCGCTGGTGTTCGATTCCGTGTGGGGCGCCATGATGGTCCTGCTCAGTCTGCCGATTGCGCTCGGGGGCGTTGTGGTCGCCTTCTGGCTGGCCGATGCGGCGTTTACCCGCGAGGCGGCGGTGGGGGTGATCCTCGTCGTTGGCCTGGCGGTGAACCAGTCGATCCTGCTGGTCGATGGGGTGCTGCAACGGGCTCGGCGTGCGGCGACGGACCGTACGGGCCGCATGTATGCGGCCCCTACGGTCATCGCGGCCTGCCGCGATCGTGCGGGGATGATCATGCTGGTGACCCTGACGACGCTCGCATCGCTGATTCCCCTGGCGGTGGGCACCGGCAGCGACAATCTTTTCGGGGCGATCGCGCTGGCGACGGCGGGGGGAACGGTGGCGGGGACGCTGGGAGCGATGCTGGTGCTGCCAGCGCTGTTGTTGCGTGCGGGGCGCCGATCCTGACCCGGGGCTCAGACGATGCGCAGCATCCGGTCGTCGCTGGGCCTGAGGCCCAGTTTCCGCAGGTACATCTG
>JANOFA010000238.1:0-3219 GCA_031413355.1 Gemmatimonadota bacterium
GCGAGTACGGCGGAGGGGTATCCGGCGGCGCATGGTGCCGAGCAGAAGCGAATTGTAGAGGAGGCGCTGCGATAGGACGGGCGGACGGGCGGACGGGCGGACGGGCGGACGGGCGGACGGGCGGACGGGCGGACCCGAACATAGGAAGAAGGCCAGTCATCAACACCGATGCCTGGCCTATTCGCAACTGAAGATCTGATCTGCTGACCGTCCGACCGCCTGGTCTAGTGATGTCCGTTGCCGTTCCCATTGCCGCCATGCGGCACAAAGCGGGGCCGGTTCGGCGGAAGCAACTCCCGCTCCGACGTCTGGCGGATCATGTCCTTGACCCAGTCAGAGAGGTGTTCGCCATAATGCAGCAGAAAGACCCCGCGTGAGCGCCGCTGGGCGATGAACGCGATGAACGGAGTGTCCGCCTTGGCGGAATTGCAGGGCTGGCAGGCGATGACCAGATTGTCTGGCCGGTCGTACGCGGTCTGTCCCTTCCGGGGATAGACATGGTCCAGCGTGGTGCGGTCTTCCGGGATGTCCGTACCGCAGTAGGCGCAAACTGGGCCGTACTGGTTGATGAGCCACTCACGGTGGGCATCCATCGAACGGCGGCCGAGATTGCGAGCCCGGGTCGGCGGGGGGGAAGACGGGGGACGACGATTAGCACGTGACACGAACGATTCCTTCAGTGAGACAGTCGAGCGACAGGGTACAGGGGATCCCTCCGCGGTGAGTAGTACAACTGCAATCTAGGCAGAACTACCCCTGCCTGACTAGGTCCTGAGGAAGTTTCGTGCCACAGGGGTAGCGGACAGGTGGCAGGGAGGCTCCCTCACCGCTGCCCCCCGCCCAAACCGAGAAGAGCCCCCAATGCCCCAATTCCAGAAGCTCACCCCTGTCCTCCTGGTCGATTCCATCCCTCCCTGCCTGCCATTCTGGATAGAACGCCTGGGATTCACGCAGGTAGCGGAGGTTCCCGGCCCGGATGGCCTGCCCCAGTTCGTCATCCTGGTGGGTGACGGGATCGAAGTGATGTACCAGACCTCGGCGGCGATGAAGGAGGATTCGCCCGGCGCCGCCGCAGGTCCGCGAGGGCACTCGATTGCGCTGTTCCTCGAGGTGGGCGACCTCGACCGGATCGATGCGGCACTCGCCGGGATCCCTCGTGTCGCCGAGCGACACACGACTTTTTACGGGATGGACGAATTGACCGTCCGGGAGCCGGGCGGGGCGCTGGTGACGTTTGCGATGAAGGCGGGGGAGTAGGCGGGTTGGGCGGTTGGGCGGTTGGGCGGTTGGGCGGTTGGCGCTGAAGGTATACAACCCGCCCGTAAGCTCAATGCTAAACGCCAACGGCCAACGGCTAATGGCCAACGGTCGTTGGCGGACGGCTGACAGCTGACCGCTCTCTCCTCCCCACCACCCCGGCCGCACTCCAGGCGAGCAACCCGGCAAACACCGGCGGCAGGCAAACGAGCACCACCGGCGGCAGGCTGAAAATGCCGCCCAACCGGTCGAGCAGGGTAGCAAATGCCGGGGTCGATGCCTGGACCGCGAGGAGTCCAGCCCACGCGCATCCCGTGAGCAGACCGATACGCCACGGCCGGAGCGCCGGGACCAGCCAGGCCCAGGCCACGGCCACAATCGGTATCATCCACCACCCTCCCAGCCAGGTACCGAGCGCCATGCTCGCGACTACGCCGAGCGCGGCGGCCCCGAGCGGCACTACTCCGCCGAGTCGGCGGGCGCCGGTGGCTGCGCCCGACCCCCCGCCTTCTTCACGGCAAACTTCACCTTCGCCATGATGTTGATCGATGTTCCCTGCTTGACCTTGAACACGACGCCTTCGGCGGAATTCTCGCTCTCCGCGGTAATCTGGATGAACTCCTGCTTGCGCGAGCCGGCCAGCGCGCCGAACAACAGCTTCTTCCCCACGCTGCCATCGCGAATCTGCACGTCCTGAGTCACCTCGGTCACATTCGAAAGCGGGATCGCGAAGATCAGTTGCCCGTTCTTGTCGACGAACCTCAGCTCATCCGTCCCGATCATCAGCGTCCCCTTCTTCTTCTCGGGGAAATTGTCCTTGCCGGAGACGTACTCGACGTCGGGGAACATATCCTGCGCCTGTACGGCGCCCAGCGGTACCAGGGCAAAGGCGACCAGAGCGAGGCGGACCAGAGTGCGGAACATGGGCGATCTCCTTGGGAGAAGCGATACGCTAAGCAGCCGAAGTCGTCGAGGCAAGCAGACCCACACCCGGAGCTGGACCAGTGGCCAGTCGAATGATCACGGCCCAAGCTCCAGCGTCGCTCTTACACCGGGAAGATCCTCGGGCCGGCCCGGCGTGAGCAGCGTATCGAGTTCGCCGTCCCGCCAGCGGGGCAGGCGATCAAGGTACCGGCTGCTCGCCGGATTGCCAGACTGACCGCCGGGGTAGATGCCCCAGGCCCGCACCTGCGGGCCGAGCTCCACCACCATCCGCCAGCTCGCCCCGAAGCCGCCCCGCCCGCTGGAAGGATTGAGCGTCGTCGCCCCGCCCTGCATGGGAATGCCCAGCGCCGAGAGGGCTGGAATGCGAAGGAGGTGGAGGATGTTGGCGTGGCGGACCCGGTCCCAGCGCCAGCCACCGCGCTCCGGCGGACCGTAGGTCATCGCGGTCTGGTGGTACGCCGCGACGAGTACATCAGCGAGAAGCTGATCCCGCTGCTCCACCACCGCGGCGGTCCGCTGATCATCCCACCAGGCATTGGTCGGATCCTTCAGCAGCGCCCAGGCAATCACCTGCCCCGGTGTGCCCACTGACCCGTCGCCCAGTTCATCCCACAGCTGCGCCTGCAGCTGACGGATTGCTTCCTCGTAGAGCACGGCGACGGTGTTCTCCCGCGTGAACCGGAGATCCCAGCCGGCCAGCAGCGCCGCGGTTCAGGAGAAATTGGAGCAGCACCAGAAAATATATTAGTCGCTTTTGTTAAACCTAATCCTTTTTTAATTTTTGTTTTTATAATTGAATTTAGAACTGGAATTTTAAGCAGTAAAGTGAGTTTTTTTTGTGGAAGTTTTTCCATTATTTTTTCTTGAAATTTCGCCCAAATTCTTGGTACAGCTAAAAATACTGTTGGCTGCGTTTCGGCTAAATTTTTTGGGAATGTTTCTAAATTTTCACTAAAAGAAGTATTGCCACCGCAATATAAACAGCCCATTTCAATTAATAATCGCTCAGCAATGTGA
>JANOFA010000239.1:0-1395 GCA_031413355.1 Gemmatimonadota bacterium
AACACGCTCAACAATGTGAAGCGGCCATCGACGCACGAGTCGCTCGGCGACCTCGCGTCCGAGCTGACGCGGATGCAGGCGACGAAGCGCGACTATGACGTTCAGGTCCGACCAGGACAGCGTGTTCCCGTCGACGGGCGCATCCTCTCGGGGAGCAGCGCGGTCGACGAAGCGATGCTGACCGGCGAACCGATGCCCGTTATCCGTGGCCCCGGCGATGATGTGGTCGGCGGAACACTCAATGGGGCGGGCGCCCTGCGCGTCCGGGCCCTCCGCGTCGGTCGCGATTCCGTCCTCGCCCGCATCCTCCAGATGGTTCGCGACGCGCAGGGCACGCGCCCACCGGTACAGCGCCTCGCCGACCGGATCGCCGGTGTCTTTGTCCCGGTCGTCCTGCTGCTGGCATTGCTCACCTTTGCCACCTGGACCCTGATCGACTCCGATCGCTACCTGATGCAGGGCCTCATCTCCGCCATCTCCGTGCTGATCAACGCCTGTCCCTGCGCCATGGGGCTGGCCGTTCCCACGGCGGTCATGGTGGCGACCGGGCGCGGCGCCGAGCTGGGCGTGCTGATCCGGAGCGGCGAGGCGCTCGAGCGCGCCCGCGGCATCCGAACCGTCGTGCTCGACAAGACCGGGACCGTCACCGAGGGTCGTCCCACCGTCACGGCCGTGCTCCCCCAGGGTGGCGCCGGCACGGATGCAGAGATCACCCTGCTGGGAATGGCCGCCGCACTCGAGCGCCAGAGTGAGCACCCGATCGGTGCCGCGATTGTCACTGCCGCGCGCAGTCGGGAGCTCGCGCTGCCCGACGTCACCGACTTCGGCAACAACGCTGGGCTCGGGGTGCGGGGCCGCATCGCCGGGCAGCAGGTCGTGGTCGGTAACCGTCGACTGCTGGAACAGTTCGGCATTCCGTGGAAGAGCGCTGACGCTGAGGCCGCTGAGCGGGCCGGCGGTACGGTCGCCCTCGTTGCGGTGGACGGACGGTTCGAAGGCGCCATCGTCGTCACCGACCCGGTCAAGCCGGGCAGTGCGGCCGCTGTCGCGCAACTCAAGCGACTGGGCCTCGAGGTCGTGCTGCTGACCGGAGATAATCGCCACGCCGCCGAGCGGGTAGGGCGTGAGATCGGCGCGGACCGAGTGGTGGCTGAGGTGTTGCCGGCGGGGAAGCGGGACGAAATCGTCTCGCTGCAGCAGGAGGGCCATGGCGTCGCCATGGTCGGCGACGGGATCAATGATGCGCCGGCACTGGCCCAGGCGGATGTCGGAATCGCGATTGGGACGGGCACTGACATCGCGATGCACACCGGCCAGGTGACGCTGATCGGTGGCGAGCTGCAGGGTGTCGCCCGGCTGATTCTGCTGAGCCGCCAGACGCTGCGCATCATCCGC
>JANOFA010000240.1:0-1226 GCA_031413355.1 Gemmatimonadota bacterium
GAGTCTCTGCGAGGTGATGATCGCCCACGGGGTGAAGACGATGGTCTTCAGCTCCTCCGCCACTGTCTACGGCGATCCGGCGACGGTGCCCGTGCTCGAGGACTTCCCCCTGTCCGCCTTGAATCCATACGGGCAGACCAAGCTGGTGATGGAATATGTCTTCCGCGATCTCTATCGCGCGGATCCGTCATGGAACATCGCGCTGCTGCGGTACTTCAATCCGGTCGGTGCCCATCCCAGCGGGCGCATCGGGGAGGATCCCAACGGCATTCCCAACAATCTCTTTCCGTACATCACCCAGGTGGCGGTGGGCAAGCTGCCGGAGTTGAAGATCTACGGCGGGGATTACCCGACTCCGGATGGCACCGGCGTACGGGACTTCATCCACGTGGTGGACCTGGCGGTCGGTCATCTGAAGGCGCTGGAAAAGCTGGCGGGGAAGACCGGCTGCGTGGCCTACAACCTCGGCACGGGCCGGGGGAACAGCGTGCTCGAGGCAGTGCATGCCTTCGAGCGGGCCAGCGGCAAGAAGATTCCCTATCAGATTGTCGCCCGTCGGCCGGGCGACGCGGCGAGCTGTTACTGCGATCCAGCAAAGGCGCTGCGGGAACTGGGCTGGAAGACCGAGCGCGACCTCGATGCGATGTGCGCAGACGCCTGGAAATGGCAGTCGATGAATCCGAACGGTTTTCCGGGCTGACGACGTCGCCGCCGGCACGGAAGCGGGGCAATTGGGCGATTGGGGGATTGGGCGCCCTGTCATGGAGGCGGGCGGCTACCCGTCCCGCGGCTGCGCCAGAAACCGGCGCGGCTGCTCCCGGAACGCCTGCCGCAATGCCGCCCAGAGTCGGCGCCGCTCACGCTGCCCGAGGTCCCGCGCGCGCATGGCAGTCCGCAGCGCCAGCGCGAACGACACGCCGAAGTTGAGCGCGCCAATGATGACGATCCCCAGCGCGCCCCACATGACGGCTTCCCAGTGCAGTTGCCCCGCTCCGGTGATGAACAGCGACCCCGCGCTCAGCGCCAGACTCGCGGCGTGCAGCGTCACATGCCGCACCTCCAGCGCAATCCCGGCGAACTTGAACAGCACGGGCACGAATCCCAGCAGGAATCCGAGCACCACATAGCCGGCGATGCCACCGAGGTTCCGCTCGACGAAGACGCCCCACCCGGCGGCGCGTCGTGCGCCGATCGTGCGGCGCAGTCCAGGGTGTTCGGCGATCGCC
>JANOFA010000241.1:0-1537 GCA_031413355.1 Gemmatimonadota bacterium
ATCCGCCCATCCTCCGCCTCGGGCAGCACAATCCTGCGGGGCCGGGCCTGTGCCCGAGCCCGCAACTGCTCCCGAAAGTTCATTTGCGAAAGCGGCGCGCGAGGGCTTCCGCGACGACGGGGTGGACCAGACCGTCGACGCTACCGCCGTAGCGGGCGACCTCGCGCACGAGACTGGAGCTGAGGTAGGTCGCATCCTCCGGCGGAACCAGGAACGCCGTCTCGACGCCGGGCATGAGATGGCGGTTCATCATGGCCATCTGGAACTCGTACTCGAAGTCGCTCACGGCGCGGAGCCCGCGAATGATCAGGGTCGCCCCGTTCCGGCGGCAGAAGTCCACCAGCAGGCCATCAAAGGCTTCGAACCGCACCCGCGGCGCGTCGCCGACGGCCACGCGCAGCATGGACAGCCGTTCCTCGACCGAGAAGAGCGGCTCCTTGGTGGAGTTGCTGGTGATGGCGACGATGACCTGGTCGGCCAGCGCGAGGCTGCGGTGCACCAGGTCGGTGTGCCCGCGCGTTGGCGGATCGAAGGACCCGGGATAGACGGCGATACGAGTCATGGCGCGTGGCAGAAGGTGAGGGCGGTGTCGCCGTACCGGCGGGTGTCATCGCCGCCAGGCTCCAGCGTGGCGGCGTGCTCCAGTGCCAGAATGCGGGCAAAAGGCCGCCGCCGGAAGAGGGCGACAAGCTGGACCGCATCATCCCGGGAATAGGGCGGATCGGCAAAGGCCACATCAAAGGCGCCCGGCTCTACCTGCTCCGCAAAGCGAAGCGCATCGCCCCGGTGCACGGTCGTCCGCTCCTCGAGGCCGAGTGCAGCGATGTTCGCGGCAATCGCGGCGAGCGACGGCGGGTTGAGGTCGACGAACGCCGCGCTGGTTGCGCCGCGGGAGAGCGCCTCCAGGCCGAGCGCGCCGCTGCCGGCAAAGAGGTCGAGGACCCTGGCACCGGGGAGGGACGCCTGCAGGATGCTCATCCACGCCTCGCGCACCCGGTCGCCGGTGGGGCGGACACGGGCATCCTTCGGGGCGACAATGGTACGTCCGCGGAAGGCGCCACCGATGATCCTCACGGGGTCAGCGGCTGGCGGCGCGCCAGTTCACGGCGCGGTGCTGGTCGTCTGTGGTGCCGCGTTTGCTGGCGCGGGGCGCGAGGCGACTTGTGCACCTGCATCAGCCTGGTCGACCGGAAGCGCCGCGAGTGGTGGCGGCGTCAGCGCCACGATGCGTGCCTGCAGGCTGATCGCGCCCTGATACTCGTTGGTCTCCAGCCGGAAGGCGACATCCACCGGCTCCCGCCGCGAGGCGCGCTCCAGCCACCCGCCGCGGTCGGCCCAGCCGAAGCCGATCCCCCCGAGCCGACCACCGGCAGAGGCGAGCGTCGCCTTCAGGTGTCCGTTGCCCACCCGCCGGGCGCCTTCGAGCCGCACACCGCGCGCGCCGAAGACGGGGCCCGGATTCCCCATGCCGCAGGGCTCGAGGTGACGACAGAGCCGTTCGAGTTCATCGCTCGCTTGCCCGAGGTCGAGCACGAGA
>JANOFA010000242.1:0-4486 GCA_031413355.1 Gemmatimonadota bacterium
GTCGCTCAAGCACCACCGGGTGTGGCTCGAGCGCGCCGGCGGTGTGCTCATCATCATCTTCGGCCTCATCTGCCTGGGCGTGATCAAGTGGGGCCGGCTGCAGCAGGAGAAGCGCCTGCATCTGGAGCACAAGCCGATCGGGTATCTCGGATCCGTCCTGGTCGGGATGGCGTTCGCCGCCGGGTGGACGCCCTGCATCGGACCGATTCTCGGCGGGATCTTCACCCTCGCTTCAGCGTCCGACACGTTGGGCCGGGGGATGGCCCTCCTCGGTGCCTACTCCGCCGGACTCGCGGTGCCCTTCCTCATCGCGGCGTGGGCGGTCGATCGCTTCGTCGCCTGGTTCCAGCGATTCCGCCGGTACCTGCCCTGGGTCATGAAATGCAGCGGCGCCCTGCTGGTCGTGGTCGGCATCCTGCTGCTCACCGGCCAATTCACTCTGCTGGCGAGCTGGTTGCAGGGGTTCACGCCCGCGGGTTTGCTGGAACGGCTGTAGGAGCCGTCAGCCATCAGCCGTCAGCCAGCAGAATTCGGTGGGGGAAGCGACGAGTCACGCGGCCGTGTACAGTGTCGACTGCGCCTGCAGGATCTGAAGGCCGAAGGCCGATGGCTGAGGGCCGATGGCTGATGGCTGACGGCTCCGCCCCCACTAGCACTGCGAGCACACCGCCCTATGACCTGGCAAACCTGGTTCACCCTCGCCGTGATCCTCGGCACCCTGTATCTCCTGGCGCGCGAAGCCTTCGGCCCCGCCAACGTGATGCTGGGTGCCGTTATCCTGCTGCTGATTGTCGGTATTATCTCCGCCGACGAGGCCTTTGAGGGCTTCGGCAACTCGGCGCCGATCACCGTCGCCGCCCTGTACGTGCTGGCCCGGGCGGTGGAGAAGACCGGACTGATGCAGCCGGTCCTCAACGCCGTCCTCGGGCGAAGGCAAGGCGGCACCGGGTCGTTGGCCCGCCTTGCCGTCTCCTCCGCCGGCGCCTCGGCGTTCCTCAACAACACTCCCCTCATCGCCATGCTCATCCCGCCTGTGACCGACTGGGCGAACAAGACTGGCCAATCCCCCTCCCGCTACCTGATGCCGCTGTCCTATGCCGTCATCCTCGGCGGTGTCGTGACTCTGATCGGAACGTCGACCAACCTGGTGGTTTCCGGCCTGCTCGATGCCAAGACCGGGACCCCAATGGGGATGTTCGAGATCACCCCCATCGGTTTGCCGGTGGCAGTGGTTGGCCTGGCGGTGATGATTTTCACCGCTCGCCGTCTGCTGCCGGAGCGGCGGCCTGCCCTGCAGGACGCCGAGGAGAGCCTGCGCGAATTCAGTATGGGGATGGTCGTGGTGCCTGGGGGCCCGCTCGACGGCCAGACGGTGGAAGCCGCCGGCCTCCGGAGTCTGCAGGGAGTCTTCCTGGCCGAGATCGATCGGGGGAGGGAACTGCTCGCGCCGGTGGCCTCGGATACGGTGTTGCGGGGTGGAGACCGTCTCTGTTTCGTTGGCCGGGTGGATCAGGTCGTGGACCTGCACGCCATCCGGGGACTGGTCTCCACCGAGGAGCGTCACTTCGCCGGTGTGGACTCGGCCCGGCATACGCTATTCGAGGCAGTCATCGGCGTGACGTCCCCCTTGCTCGGCAAGACCCTCAAGGAGGCCAATTTCCGCAGCGCGTACCAGGCGGCGGTGCTGGCGATTCACCGAGCGGGGCACCGGCTCAACGCCAAGTTCGGCGCAGTGGAACTCAAGGCCGGCGACACCCTGGTGGTCCTGGCGGACCCGGGCTTCCGGCAGCGCTACCGCGACCGCAACGACTTCCTGCTCATTTCCCAGCACGGAGGCAACCCGCCGACCGCCGGTCGAAAGGCCTGGTTTGTCGCGCTCGTGCTGGTCCTGGTGGTTGGTGTCGCCGGCCTCGGCCTGTTGCCGATGCTGCAGGCCTCGCTTCTCGCTGCCATTGGCCTGGTCGTGTTCGGGGTGCTGACCGCCGGGGAGGCGCGGAACGCTATTGACCTCGATGTGATCATCATGGTCGCCGCCTCGTTCGGCCTGGGCGCCGCGATGGAGAACTCCGGGCTGGCCGCTGTTCTTGCCGATGGCATCGTCTCGGCCTTCGACCGCTTCGGACCGCTCGGCGTCCTGCTCGGCATTATCCTGGCCACCAGCCTGGTCACCGAACTCATCACGAACAATGCGGCGGCGGCCCTGATCTTTCCGATCGCCTGGGCTGCGGCGAACCGCGTCGGCGCTGATCCTCGCCTCTTTTGTATCGTCGTCGCGACGATGGCATCCACCTCGTTCCTCACTCCGATCGGATACCAGACCAACACGATGGTCTACGGTCCCGGGGGGTACCGCTTCACCGACTATACCCGGCTCGGCGCGCCGCTGACGCTCGCGGTGATCGTGACCATTCTGGTCGTGGCCCGGGTGTGGTACGGGCTGTAGGAAAGCTCCGCACAAGTGTCGTGGTGGTGCCGGGTCTCGTCCGCAGGGTCCCTGCGGCCTCGCCCCTCCCCGGGATCTCGTTCAGAGCATCCCGAGGCGATGGGGGTCGGGGAAAGCCGCCGCAGGACGCTCGGCTCCGCCCTCCGGGAAGCGGGAATTGGCGAACCGGCGGACGCGGAGTTTCGATGCGCTCGTCGTCGACGATCGCGGAAGCTGTCGCTTCGCTAAGCGTTCGCCTCCAGCTCCGCTTCCATTTCCTGCCGCCGCAACAGTTCCCAGTATCGTCCCCGCCGCCCCATCAGCGTCGCATGGGTGCCCTCCTCCACGACGCGTCCACCGTCGATCACCAGCAGCATATCGGCATCGCGTACGGCGGAGAGCCGGTGGGAGATGATGATCCGGGTGCGGGTCGCGAGGGCACTGCGCAGTCCGGAGAGGATCCGGACCTCGGTCTCCGCATCAACGGCGGAGAGTGAATCGTCCAGCACGAACACCGGCGGGTCCTGCGCCAGAGCGCGGGCGATCGCCGCACGCTGCTTCTGCCCACCGGACAGGTTGATCCCGCGTTCACCGAGCATCGTGTCGAAGCCATCCGGCAGGTCGCCCAGTGCCGCGGTGAGCTGGGCGGTCTCGCTGACACGATCAAGGCGACCATCGTCGGGCGCGCCGAGGAGGATGTTGTTGCGCAGCGTGTCGCTGAAAAGAAAGGTCTCCTGCGGCACGAAGCCGATCGCTCCGTGCAACTCATCGAGTGCCAGCGCCCGGAGATCAACGCCGTCGAGCAGCACCCGCCCCTGGTCCGGGTCGTAGCTGCGGAGCAGGAGCTCGGCGATGGTGGACTTGCCCGATCCCGTCGGCCCGACGATGCCCAGGGCCTGGCCCGCCGGCAAGGTGAACGAGATGTCCTGCAGCACCCAGCCCCGCTCGGGGGCATTGGGATAGCGGAACCAGACTCGCTCGAAGGTGACGGCGCGCCCCCCCCGGGTCCTCGGCAGCGGCGTCGGTGTGGCGGGGCTCGCAATGGCCGGCACAGCGTCGAACAGGACGTTGATGCGGCCCATCGAGGCCTCACCCCGCTGCACCAGATTCACCACCCAGCCCAGGGCGATCATGGGCCAGACCAGCGTGACCAGGTAGACGCCGAAGGCAACGAACTGTCCTGCGCTCATGGTGCCCTGGATCACCAGCTGCCCCCCCACATAGATCACCGCCACGGCGCCGAGGCCGCCGAGGAGGGCGAGCAGAGGATGGAAGGCGCCTGACACCCGAGCGAGAGACAGATTGCGAGAGACGTACTCCGCGTTTATCGTCCCGAACCGCGAAATCTCCGCCGCCTCCTGCCGGTAGGCGCGCACGATGCGGGCGCCGGAGACGTTTTCGTGGACCACCGTGCTCAGGTCGGCATAGGCGGCCTGGATACGCAGAGTGCGGCCGTGGATGGCCCGGCCGAAGACCACCATCCCGACCGGCAGCCCGACCAGCGGGGTAAGGGCCAGTCCAGTCAGCTGCGGGCTCAGGTGCAGCATGAAGGGCAGCACCATCGCCGTGCGGACCAGCGTATCCGAGAGGTACATCACTCCCGGACCGGCGACCATGCGCACCGCGAGGAGATCGTTGGTGGCTCGCGCCATGAGATCGCCGGTGGTGAAGCGATCATAAAATTGGGCGGAGAGTTGCTGCAGGTGTACAAAAAGCCGGTCGCGCAGGTCGGTTTCCATCCGGCGGCTTACGCTGTTGAGCAGCTGCCGCATGAAGAACCGGGTCGTGCCACCCAGCACGGCAACGGCGAGCAAGAGCCCGATCGCCCTCCGGAGCGCCGCGGGATTGGCGGTCGCCCCGAGCGCATCGATACCCTGCTGCAGGTATTGCGGTCCGAGGGTGGTGAAGTAGTTGGAGATGAAGACGCAGGCGAACCCGGCGGCGAAGATGCGCCAGTAGGGCCGGGCATAGGGGAGCAGTCGTCGCAGATGAGTCATTGCAGTGCAATGTGGCCGGGGCGAGAGAGCCACGGCAAGTCTTGAATCGAGGAGCTAGACCATGATG
>JANOFA010000243.1:0-1293 GCA_031413355.1 Gemmatimonadota bacterium
GGCAGTTCTGGTGAGTTTCAGCAAAAGGCAAGACCTCCGCCGTGCTCGACGCCGACGCCGTCGCCGCTCGCTTCGCTGCAGAATGCCACCGACCGGCACTAGGGTTAGACCTAGCGGACCAAGCCGGTGAGTGCCGCTTGCTCGGCGTCAAAACAGCCGGGGCGGGGTCCGACCGCTGGGCCCCCCCTGCCCTATCTGATCCAGAGCTGTTTGGAGAACGCCTTATGATCCCGCCCCACCTGATCCAGGGCTGTTTGGAGAACGCCGCATGATCCAGCACATCGTCTGCTTCCGGTTCACCGCCGGCACGACTCCGGCGCAGATCATCGAGGCCGGCGCTGGACTCCTCGCGATGGCGGGCCGCATCCCCGACATCCGCGCCATTCGCTTTGCCCCCAACCTGGCGCCCAGCGCCTCCGAGTATTCCCACGTCCTGACGGTTGTGCTGGACGACATGGCGGCGGTGCAGCGGTACGGCGATCACCCCGTGCATCTCGAGACCGTCGCCCGGTTCCTCGTGCCGATCCGGGAAGCCCGCCTCGCGCTGGATATCGAAGCATAGGCCGATCGTATTTGACGGTGGGGCGGATTTCAGCTCCGCCCCGACTGGTCGTTGAGTTGATCTTGGCTCCCGCGCTTATCTTGGGGCCATGATCCTCTCCCTGCTGTTCCTGCTCCAGGCCCCGCTCGCGGGCCGAACCGATCCCGATTCCATCCTGCCGCAGCACACGCCGCTGCATCACGATCTCGCGATCGTCCTGCCCGACACCGGTCGCCACATCCTCGGTGCGCTCACGACGACCTGGCTGTTACGGTCGTCCCGGCCGCTCGAGCTCGCGCTCGATTCGGTCTTCCGGGTCGTCCGCGTGCTCACCGACGGCAAGGGGGAGAACCGGCTTGCACGGGCGGAGTACGCCATCCTGCAGGGCGGCGGCGTCCATATCCCGCACTCCAAGGCTGCCGGCGACACACTGCGCACCACGATCCGCTATCACGGCGATGTCCGTAACGGACTCATCATCCGCACCGACAGCACCGGCCGGCGGACGATCTTTGCCGATAACTGGCCCGACCGGGCCCACGGCTGGATCCCGCTCTATGATCACCCCAGTGCCAAGGCGTCCGTGACGCTTCACATAGAAGCGGCCGGCCACCTGCAGGTGGTGGCGACCGGCGTGCTGCAGAAAATCGACACCCTCGTCCGCGGTCGCAGGGTGTGGCATTTCGAGCAGCGTGAGCCGATCCCGCCCTATGGCATCGTCATCGGTGCGGCACGACTGGCGACGACACCGG
>JANOFA010000244.1:0-6033 GCA_031413355.1 Gemmatimonadota bacterium
GCAGACCCAGATCAACCGGACAACTGTGCGCCAGCTGCGCGTGGCATGCGCCTACCAGATGGGAACCACCGAGAGTTTCCAGACCAACCCCATCGTGTACCGCGGCATCATGTACCTGACGACGCTCCACCTCACTGTGGCCATCGACGCGGCGACCTGCCGGCCCCTCTGGAAGCATGTCTGGCGTCCACTGGACAGGAATGTCTGGCTGGCCCAGCGGGGCGTGGCCATCCAGGACGGCCGAGTCGTGCGGGCGACATCGGACGGGTATCTCATGGCGTTAGACGCTGCCACGGGAAACCTGCTCTGGGCTCGGCATGTCGCCTCCGCCGACAAGGGCGAGACGTTCACCGTCGCCCCGTTGATCTACCAGGACCTCATCCTCGTTGGTCCGGCCGGGAGCGAGAATGCGGCCAAGGGCTGGGTCGGCGCCTTCAAGCTGGAGGATGGTTCACCGGTCTGGCGCTTCAATCTTGTTCCCGCGCCTGGCGAACCGGGGTCGGAGACCTGGCAGACCCTGCCGGGCATGCCCAGCGGCGGCGGCGGTGTGTGGACCCCGATGACGCTCGATGTCGCCCGCGGCCTGCTGTACCTCGCCGCCAGCAATCCGGCGCCCGATTTCCCGCAGCATCTGCGTGCGGGTGAAAACCTCTACACCAATTCGATGGTGGCGCTTGATGTCCGCACCGGCGCGCTGGCCTGGTACGCCCATCCGGCCCAGACCGATGCGCATGACTGGGACCTGACCCATGCGGGCCCGCTGTTCCGCGCCCGGGTGGGGGGAGTGTCACGCGACCTGATCACCGTGGTCGGCAAGGAGGGGATCCTCCGGGTCTACGACCGCACTACCCATGCGATGCTGCACCAGACACCCATCACCACCATCGACAACGCCGACGCCCCGGTGACTACGACGGGCACCCATGCCTGTCCCGGCATCTTTGGAGGGGTTGAGTGGAATGGGCCGGCGTACAACCCCGGCACCAACCTGCTCTACACTCCTGCGGTCGACTGGTGCGGCACCTTCACGGCCTCTGATTCGGTGCGCTACATCCCGGGCAAGAACTTTCTGGGCGGGCAGTACAAGCGGGACAGCACGTCGCAGGGCTGGCTCACCGCGGTGGATGCCTCCACTGGCGGCGTGCGCTGGCGCTATCGCTCGGTCAAGCCGATGGTGGCCGCCGTCACGACCACGGCAGGAGGGCTGGTCTTCACCGGCGAGCTCACCGGCGATTTCCTGGCGCTCGATGCCGCAAGCGGCAAGGAGTTGTTCCGGCTCAACACCGGCGGGCCAATCGGCGGCGGCGTGGTGAGCTATGCCATCAAGGGAAAGCAGTATGTAGCCGTGATGTCCGGCCGACCCTCCGGCTTCTGGATCAATGAGCATCCCGGCTCGGCGACGGCGTTTGTGCTGGCGTTGCCGTGAGGGGAGGTGGTTGGGCGGTTGGGCGATTGGGCGATTGGGCGGTTGGGCGATTGGGCGGTTGGGCGGTTGGGCGATTGGGCGGTTGGGCGCTGGGTGGTACGAAGTTCGCCTATCGCCTGATCGCTGATCGCTTATCGCTGATCGCTTATCGCTGATCGCTGATCGCTGATCGCTCCCAGAAATGATCCTCCTTCTGGTCGAGGCACGCCACTGTGAGTGACACCCCTGCTCGCCTCACTACCGCCCTGTCCGACCGCTACCGCATCGAGCGGGAGCTGGGCCAGGGCGGCATGGCCACCGTCTACCTCGCGCACGACATCAAGCACGATCGCAAAGTCGCCATCAAGGTGCTGCGGCCGGAACTCGCCGCCGTCATCGGCGCTGAACGGTTTCTCTCCGAGATCAAGACCACGGCGAATCTGCAGCATCCGCATATTCTGCCGCTATTTGATTCAGGAACAGCGGGCGGTGAGGCGGTTGGGCGGTTAGGGAATGCCGAGGAGAATTCAACCGCCCAACCGTCCAACCGCCTTGCCACCGAGTTCCTGTTCTACGTGATGCCCTATATCGAGGGCGAGTCCCTCCGCGACCGGCTGAATCGAGAAAAGCAGCTCCCCATCGCCGACGCGGTGCGCATCGCCACCGAAGTGGCCGGCGCGCTGGACTACGCCCATCGCCACAACGTGATCCATCGCGACATCAAGCCGGAGAACATCCTGCTGCACGATGGCCGCGCGCTCGTTGCGGACTTTGGCATCGCGCTGGCCGCCAGTAAGGCCGGCGGCTCCCGGATGACCGAGACCGGCATGTCGCTCGGCACGCCGACCTACATGTCGCCCGAACAGGCGATGGGCGAGCGGGAGATCACCGCCCGCTCCGACATCTACGCGCTCGGCGCCATGACCTACGAGATGCTGCTGGGCGAGCCGCCGTTCACCGGGCCCACCGCGCAGGCGATCGTCGCCAAGGTGATGACCGCCGAGCCGGCCACGCTCACCGGGCAGCGGAAGAGCGTGCCGCCGCAGGTCGAGGAAGCGGTATTCACCGCGCTGGAGAAGTTGCCCGCCGACCGGTTTGCCAGCGCGGCGGAGTTTGCGGCGGCGCTCGACGGCGCCGCGGTCGGCGCGCGGACGGCCGTGACCAGGCGGCGCGGACCTGCCGCTTCGCCCGCGGGCAGGGTGGCGCGGTTCGCACCCTGGGCGCTCACGGCGATGTTCGGCGCCCTGGCGCTCTTCGGCTGGATGCGGGGGACAGGGTCGGCGCCGCCGCCGGTGGTGCGGTTCACCATCCCCGCCGTTTCCAGCGACCGCATCAGCTCGCAGGGCTACAATCCCCTCACGGTCTCGCCCGATGGGCAGACGCTGGTCTACGTGGGCGCCGGCCCGGGCGGGCGGCTGCAGCTGGTGGCGCGGCGGCTGGACGAGGTGACCGCGCGGCCGCTGCCCGGCACCGAGGACGGCACCCTGCCGTTCTTCTCCCCCGACGGCCGGTGGGTGGGCTTCATCCGGAGCAACCAGATCTTCAAGATCGCGCTGGAGGGCAGCGTGCCCCAGCTGGTCGCGCCGGCACCGGGCACATTCAACGGCGCCAGCTGGGCGCTCGACGGCCGGATCATCGTCTCGGGCAACCGGGCGCTCTACAGCATCCCGGAGAACGGCGGCGCTGGCACCCTGCTGCCGGGGCCGGAGCGGATTCCGCTGGAGCAGTACCGGACCGCTCCCCTGCCGCTCGCGGACGGACGCCACCTGGTGTACTCGAGCTGGGCCTCTAGCTCCACCGCCGACGTGCGCATAGCGATCCTCACCCTCGCGACCGGCGAGACTACGCGGCTCGAGCTGCCGGGCATCCACCCGCTCGGCGTGGTGAACGGGGCCCTGGTGTATGTCACCGCCGCCGGGTTGCTGATGGCCGCCCAGGTGGATTTCGAGGCGGGGAAGGTCCTTGCCGCGCCGGTGCAGTTGATCGACAACGTCATGAGCAACAGCAGCAGCGGGCTGGCGCGCGCGGCCGTCTCGCCGATGGGCACCCTCATCTACCAGGGCGGGTCGGCGCTCTCACGGGTGGTGATCGCCGGGCCGGATGGCATCACCCGGCTGGGGCTTGAGGACTCCCGCGACTACTCCTTCCCCCGGCTTTCACCTGACGGCCGGCGGCTCGCCATCGGGATCGGGGCCGGGGGGTCGCGCGATGTCTGGGTGTATGCGATCGGCGCGGGGACGTTGACGCGGCTCACCAGCAGCACCCTCAACGAGCGCCCGGAGTGGAGTCCCGACGGGACGCGGGTGCTGTTTCGCACCGACCAATACGGCCGACCGGCCATCTGGTGGCGGCCGGTTGATCTCAGCGCCGAGGCTTCACCGCTGGTCGGCGGGCCGAACCTCGATGTGTTCGAGGGGATGCTCGCTCCCGACGCGCAGCGGGTGGTCTTCCAGCTCGACACCGCCGGGGCGGATGTCTACTACCGCTCGCTCACCGGGGACACCACGCTGCATCCGGTGGCCAACAACGCCATCGCCATCGAGACCATGCCGCGGGTCTCGCCCGACGGGCGCTGGATCGCGTTCGTGACCAACGAATCGGGGCGGGACGAGGTCGTGGTGCAGCCCTTTCCCGGCCCGGGGGGGCGGGTGCAGGTGTCGAGCGACGGCGGCACCGAGCCGCTCTGGTCGCGGGATGGCAAACGGCTGTTCTACCGGGGCAGCGGGCATATCATGGCGGCGACGGTCGCGGCCGGGCCCGGCTTCGCGATCGCGACCCGGGACAGCGTGCTGGTGGACCGGTTCCTCTATGCCGCCAACCCCCACCCCAACTGGGACGTGATGCCGGACGGGAAACACTTCGTCTTCCTGCAGGCCACCGACGCGGGCGAGATGACTGTTACCGCCAACTGGCTTCCCGTCCTGCGGGCCCGCCTGGCGGGAGCGGGTCCACGGTGAGCCCCGAGCGGTTCGCCACCGCCCCTTCGGCGCCACACATCCGTGGAGCCGTACGATGACGGTCGAGCGCCTCAGGGCAAGCCTCGCCGACCGCTACCGCCTCGAGCGGGAGCTGGGTCAGGGCGGCATGGCCACGGTGTATCTCGCCGAGGACCTCAAGCATCATCGCAAGGTGGCGGTCAAAGTGCTGCGACCGGAACTCGCCGCCACCATGGGCTCCGAGCGCTTTGCCCGCGAGATCGAGGTCGCCGCCCGGCTGGTGCATCCCCACATCCTCGGCCTGCTCGACTCCGGCGACGTGGACGGCTTCTTCTACTATGTGATGCCGTACGTGGAGGGGGAGACCCTTCGCGAGCGCCTGGCTCGCAGTGGCGAGCTGCCGGTGCACGAGGCGGTGCGGCTCTTGGGGGAGATCGCCGATGCGCTCGCCGTGGCGCACAAGGCCGGTGTCGTGCATCGCGACATCAAGCCGGAGAACATCCTGCTGTCAGGCCGCCATGCGATGGTGATGGACTTCGGTGTGGCGAAGGCGGTGACGGAGGCTTCGGGCCGGCAGCAGCTCACTACCGCCGGTGTCGCGTTAGGCACGCCGGCCTACATGGCGCCGGAGCAGGCCACCGCGGACCCGCAGCTCGACGGCCGGGTGGACATCTACGCGCTGGGCGTGCTGGCCTACGAGATGCTCACCGGCTATCCGCCGTTCCATGGGCTGAATCCGCAGCAGACGCTGGCGGCGCATGTGACCCAGGCGCCGGCCGCGGTGGGGCAGCGGCGGCCGGGGCTCTCGCCCACGCTCGAGAGCGTGGTGATGCGCTGCCTCGCCAAGCGCCCGGCTGACCGGTATCAGACCGCCGACGAACTGGTCGCGACCCTCGAGCCGCTGGCCACGCCGAGCGGTGGGATGACGCCGACCCACACACAGCCACTTCAGGCTGTCGCTGTGCCGGCAGGTTCGCCGCGACGACTGGCGCTCGGCGTTGGCGCGGGAGTGCTGGTCGCGGCGCTGGCGTGGGCGGGATGGCGTACACTCCGATCCGAGCCGCTCTCGATCGAGTTCGCCAACATCCGCCAGGTGACCCGCGAGGCGGAACCCGAAATCCATGGGGCGCTGTCACCCGATGGCCGCGAGGTGGCCTACGAGTCCGGTTATAGCGGGAGTACCCACATCGTGGTGCGCGATGTGACCGGCGGCCGGCCGCTGCCGATCACCGGCGACTGGCAGGGCGGGCAGGAGGACCCGGAATGGATGCCGGATGGCCGGAGCATCATCTTCACGAACCGGCGGAGTACCGCCGATCATGCCGCGGGTGACTGGAAACTGCCGCGTCTCGGGGGCCAGGCGGTCGCCGTCGACTCGGTGGACTATCTGGCACTGGACCACGGTCACACGATCGTCAATCGCGGCGACAGCCTCCTCGCCAGGAGCGCCGACGGCACCGAGACGCTGCTGCGGATCGGACTCCGGCAGATGCACTCACTCGCCTGGCGGATGGATAGCGACGCGGTGGCGTTCGTCGTCGGCAACGCGAACTACCGCACCGTCTGGGGTAATGTGGCGCCGAGCACAATCTAGGTGGTGCACATAGGCGGGACACCGGTACTTGTCACCGACAGCACCTCACTCTATGTGAGTCCCGCCTGGCTGCCCGACGGCACCCTGCTCTTCGTCTC
>JANOFA010000245.1:0-1095 GCA_031413355.1 Gemmatimonadota bacterium
GGGTGAGTCGGTGGCCTACGTCAGCGACGTCGCCTTGGCCCAACGTCAGGATGACATTGCCAGCGCGGTCGCGACGACTGCCGGGCAGCAGTCGGAGCAGCGTGTCCGTCAGTGCCCGTTCATACCCGGAGACCGCCGAGATCGAGGCGAGACGCGTGACCAGCTGGTCGAGCGGTGGCGGGGGCGCCTGCGCCGCGAGCGTAGCGAGTGCGGCGGGAGCAAGCACCAGCAGCGGGACGAGGCCAGTCAGGCGTGCCATCGCTCCAGAAAATGACTTCGACGATTGAGTCATGCGGGCCGCACCGGACCTTTCCCTGCTCCTGTGGTCTTCACGGCGATCGCGATCTCATCCAGGTCCGCCGGGCTGAGCGTGAGCCCGGCACCGCCGATCCACCCATCCACCTGGGCGGTAGTTCTCGCCCCGACGATGGCACCGCTCACCCCACGCCACGCGAGTGTCCAGGCGACCGCCACGGCGGCCACGGTCGTGTCGTGGCGCCGAGCGACCGGAACGAGCGCATCCCGGAGCGCGAGACTCCGCCTAAGCTGCGGATCGCGGAACTGCTCGCCTTGGCGTCGCCAGTCATCCGGCGCCATGCGCTCGACCCGTTCGCGGGAGAAGCTGTCGGTGAGGATTCCGGTCTGCATCGGGCTGTAGACGATCACGCCGGTGCCATGGTCCGCGCACCAGGGAATCACGCCGGCGGCGGCATCCCGCCTGAGGAGTGACAATGGTGGCTGCAACGACGCGATATGGGCCATGGACTCACAGCGTTCGAGCAGCTCGACACCAAAGTTCGACACACCGCCAAAGCGCACCTTGCCTGCCTCGATGAGACGAAGCATCTCGGCCCATGAGTCTTCGACGGCAGTGCCGGTCTGGTCCGGTCGATGAAACTGGTACAGGTCGATACAGTCGATGCCGAGCCGCCGGAGCGAGGCCTCGCATTCGCGGCGGACTGACTCGGGACGAAGGATGGCCTGCTCCTGGGCCATCGGATTCGCCTCATCCCAGACCAGGCCACACTTGGTGAAGATGAGTGGCCGTCGCGCGGGTCCGAGCTCCCGCAACAGCGTGCCGACGACCTGCTCCCC
>JANOFA010000246.1:0-4366 GCA_031413355.1 Gemmatimonadota bacterium
CGGAGTGCGGTGTTTTCCGCAAGCAGGCGACGGCGTATCCGCTTTCTAACCAGCGCATGGACCTGTCAAGCCGCGGCGCCTGCCTTTTCGCCGGGGAAGTGAAGTGAGTCGCCGCGCCTTGCAGGTCATGCGCGGCCGTTAGACCGCGTAGGAGTCGGCCATGGGCTTACCGCGGGGAACCCGAACAAGTATCTGCCTTCTGGCTCTGGCTTCTGCTTGTGCCCCGCCTTCAAACGACACATATAGACCGTGGCCAAAGGGCATCCGCTACATGACGGACCGCTCGATGCCCCCGTTCTCCTCCCTCTACATCCCAGTATGGGAGGCGATGCCTCGCCCAGTCGCCGTCTATCGTGTTGTCTGGTTTGGCGCTTTTCATCGTCCATTCTCGGTCACGGTCGTCCGCGACTCGTCTGGCAGCTATTTTGCCCACTTGGCGGAACCGCCGGCTAACCTGCTTCGCCCGGATGACAATCGCCCTCCGATCGCTCCTCGCCCGTTCTTAACCCGACGGCTTTCCCAGCTGGAATGGGATGCTGCGACCGAGGCACTCGAAAGCGGTGGTTTTTGGTCGTTGGAACACCAACCACACGGTAGTGCTGGCATGTTGGATGGTTCTAGCTGGCAAATCGAAGGTTACGAGACCGCAAGACGGTATCACTGGAGCATTTGCGATCCTGGGAGCTTTGCGCCTTACCAGGCCATGGCCCTTCCACTCGTCAGCCTGATGCTCGACTCTGCTTCTGCCCAGGAGCTATATTGACGCGGTCTAACTGCCGCATGAAGCTGTCAAAGCCCGCCAGAGTTCGGCTTGGCACCCTTGCCCCGCTTCGGCAGGCTTTGCAGCTTATGCGGTGGTGTTAGGTGGCATTCCCGTTTCGTGAGGAACCCCATGACACGGCCAACGGATGGCTGATTGGCGCAATCCCACAGTCGCGCAGCAACTGCTCTTCAGCACGGTCCGTCTTGTCACCGTCAGTCGCAACGGAGAAAGCATCTTCGGGACAAGTTTCGTACTGCTCCACACCTTTCCCAAAGGTCGACAGGAGCTGTTTCTGGTTACCAATAAGCACGTCGTGGCCGACGCCCAGACAGGCACCGTGTTTTTCACGCGCCCGAAGCCAGACGGTGGTCCGGACATTGGGAATCCCTTCCACCTAGAGATCGATGCGTTCGAAGCACAATGGCACGGCCATCCAGATCCGGATGTGGACGTCGCCGTACTCCCGATCTCGTGGCAACTGGAGGCACTGGAGCGTGCAGGCGATAAGGTCTACCTTATGCGGACAAGCACCTCCGTAATTGCCTCCAGGGAGCTCCTCGCTGCAAGCGACGTGTTTCAGCCTGTAGTATTCGTCGGCTACCCCCAAGGGCTCTTTGATGAGGCCAATCATACCCCGATCGTTCGCCAAGGAACGACGGCCACGCACCCGGAACTCGATTTCTCCGGACGTCCCGTATTTCTGATTGATGCGTCGGTCTTCCCCGGATCCAGCGGCAGCCCAGTCTTCGGTTTTGGCCGCACTTGGGAAGGTTGGATTGGCGCTATTTCGCTACTCGGTATCATCGCAGAGGCTTTTGAGGAGACTGAACTGGGGACGTTCGAGCTGGTACCTGCTCCGACCAAGGTCGTCCCGCGAGTCACCTTCAACCAGGTCTTGAATCTTGGGGTGGTGTTTAAGTCATACCTGATTCAAGAAGTGATCGATGATTTCGGCCAGCATCATGGCTTGTGAACGCCACCTAACTAGCGCATGCACCAGACGTGGCGCGGCCCTGGTCTCGCTTGGGGCTGAGATTTGCCCACCTTTGGCGGATAGTTCTCTGTCCTGCGCCGCGCCACGCAGGTGATGCACGGGTGTTAGCGTGCAGAACTGGCCGCCACACCAGCGGGGATTCCACCCCGGTGCTGGTCGGGCGGTGTTGGCACATGAGGGGAACAGCGGATCGCGGTCGGGTCCGCTTTGTCTTTTCCCTTGGGCCGCCCAGGCGAGGCACGGCTCGGCCGGCGCGTCACCGTTCGGCGTGGCGGCTTGGGGCCAGGGGCGCCTCAGGGGAGCTGGTCGTGTGGCGTTTGCGCGCCGGACGCCGTATCGTGTTCTGTAAGCGGAGTTCCTCTGGCAGCACGCTAACCAGCGCATGGACCAGTCAGAGCGCGGCGACGGTGTCGCCGCGGCACACAGTACCCTTGGCCGCGCTCTGCAGGTCATGCGCGGTCCGTTAGCCCGCACGGTTATGTCATTCGTCACTCGGTTGTCATTCATCCGATATCCGCTGCGCTTGCACATGGCCCCCGCTTTCCCCATCGTGTGACTACCCTGCCTCAGGCTTTTGCGCTTGCACATTCACCGTCCGCCCTGGCTGCTTCTGGGGGCCATCAGCATCGGTATGCTCGTCGTCCTTCGGCTCATTCTCCTTGGCCCCGAGCCTCTCTGGTCGCTATTTGCGCCAGATCGCTTCGCCGCGTGGCAGTTGTCTGGGGCCCAGTTCGTCCCGGGCTTTTCTGAAAGGGGCTGCGAGAGCCAACTGGCCCTCCAATGGCGAAGGATTCGTGCCGCCCCCGGTGGCTCACGCTGGTTCGCCGCCGTGCTAAGGGAGGCTTCCTCACCATCAGCGCGGCTTCTAGCACTAGCCGGGCTCCAAGCCCTAGATTCAACTGCCTATCGGTATCAGCGCCACGCCGTACTTTGGGCAGATCGGGATACTGTCGTTGTCTTCAGGCCTCGGCGAAGGGCCGCTCAAGCGTCTGAGTTTCTGGCTGCGCTCGACGCAGGGACAATTCGTATGGCACTTGAAGAGTCGGCGACATGGCCGGAGTGTTAACTCGCGCGGGCTAACTAGCGCATGCACCAGCCGTGGCGCGGCCACGATCTTGCGTCGGGCAGGTATTGGGCCCACTTTGGCGTACAGTCCCGTGTCTTGCGCCGCGCCACGCAGGTGATGCGCAGGCGTTAGCGTGCAGAACTGGACGCCAAGGAGTTGGGAATTCGCCCCACAGCTGGTCGGGCGGTGTTGGCGGATAAGAGGAACAGCGGATCGCGGTCGGGTCCGCTTTTGCTTTGCCCAGGATTCGCCCTCTCGGGGCTTGGCCCGGCCGGCGCGTCACCGTTCGCCGTGGCGGCTTGGGGACCGCTGCGGTTCAGGGGAGCCGGTCATGTAGCGCTTTCGCGCCGGACGCCGTATCGTGTTCGGTACGCGGAGTTCTGCTGGCAGCACGCTAACCAGCGCATGGACCAGTCAGAGCGCGGCGACGGTGCCGCCGCGACACACAGTACCCTTGGCCGCGCTCTGCAGGTCATGCGCGGCCGTTAGTAAGCGGAAACCGGTGTCAGTGTGTGAACCGCCCACTGATGATGAACAGCCTGCCGGGCGGGCGGCGGTGTAGGCGCGGGGCGCCCCCGGAGTCGCCAGCCGCAGGCGAGATGGCGGCTGGCGCGAACGGATGACGGGATCGTGGGGCGCTGCCGCGCGCGGAGTGCGGTGTCTTCCGCAAGCAGGCAACGGCGTATCCGCTTTCTAACCAGCGCATGGACCTGTCAAGCCGCGGCGCCTGCCTTTTCGCCGGGGAAGTGAAGTGAGTCGCCGCGCCTTGCAGGTCATGCGCGGCCGTTAGGCCGTCGGCTCTTGGCGACATTCACCGCGCAATCCTCGCATGTACTCAAGGAGCACTGAACGATTCTCCATGATCGCGCTCCCCCTCCTCCTCGCCTGGGTAATGCTTCCAGTCCTCGCTGGCACAGTTCTTCTTGGCCTTGGTCTGCGCATTTGGGGCTCCGCTGCACTCTGGCCCACCTTTGCGCTTGCGGTTCTGGGCGCCGCTGCACTCTCGACAGCTCGACTTTGGCGCACCCCTCCCGAGCCATGGCTCGCCACCTTCGCACTGGCTGGCTTACTTTACGCTGCGCCGCTCGCACTCGCGGTCTCCCGCCTGTCCAAGGACGCGCCATACCAATGGCAGGGTTGGGGACCGCTACTTCGAATAGGGATTGCTTGTGCCGCGTTGGCCATTCCTTGGGGCCTTGTCGTTCTACTTGGACAGTTCGTTGCCGGGGGCGCATCTACCACGCGCTCGCAGTAAACATGACGCGGCTTCGCCATTTGCCACGGCCTAACTAGCGCATGCACCAGACGTGGCGCGGCCAAAGCCTTGCTTCGGACAGAGCATTGCCCCAGCTTGGCGGACAGCATCCTGTTCTTCACCGCGCCACGCAGGTGATGCGCGGGTGTTATCGGGCAGAAGTAGGGCCAACAAACTTGGGAATCCGTCCCGGAGCTGGTCGGGAGGTGTTCATGGGTGGGGTCAACAGCGGATCGCCTTGGCGTCCGCTTTGTCTTTGCCCTGAAGCCGCCCAGGGAAGGCTCGGCG
>JANOFA010000247.1:0-2000 GCA_031413355.1 Gemmatimonadota bacterium
TGAGGATCTCCTCCCCGGCCGGCAGGTCGTCCTTGAGCCGCCGGTAAAGATACTTGTGCTCGAAGAAGAGTACCGGATCTTCGTCCCGAATGGCCGATTTGATCAACCCCTTGGCGTCCCGGACCGTCGCCGGGCAGACGATCTTGAGTCCCGGCGTATGAACGAACGCCGCTTCCGGGTTCTGGCTATGGAACGGCCCGCCGCGGACGAAACCGCCGCAGGGTCCCCGCACCACCATCGGCACTGCAAGGTCGGCTCTGTAGCGTGCCGTCGCCACGTAGTTGGTAAGCATGCTGTAGGCGCAGGAGATGAAATCGATGAACTGCATCTCGCAGACCGGCCTGAGCCCCATATGCGCAGCGCCCGCCGCCGCCCCGACGATGGCGACTTCGCTCACTGGCGTGTCGATCACCCGGTCCGGGCCGAAATGTCCAAGGAACCCTTCTGTCACACGGAATGCCCCGCCGAGCGCGCCGATATCCTCGCCCAGCAGGAAGACGCGGGGATCCCGCTCCATCTCCTCCCACAGCCCCTGCCGGATGGCTTCGAGGTAGGTGATCTCAGGCATTGGGCGGTCGGGCGGTTGGGCGGTTGAGCGGTTGGGCGGTTGGGCGATTCGGCGATTGGGCGGTCGGGTGATTGGGCGATTGGGCGGTTGGGTGATTGGGCGATTGGGCGGTTGGGCGATTCGGCGATTGGGCGGTTGGGATCTGCCGATACCACTCAACCTCAGCGCGCGGCGGATCGGCGTACACCCCGGTGAGAGCGGTCTCCGGTTCGGGGAAGGGTTCGTCGATGCAGCTGGCGATCGCCTCGTCCAGTTCCCGCTCCACGCGGCTGTCGACCGCCGCAATCTCCGTCTCGGTCGCCCACCCCTCCTCGAACATGCGCCGCCGGTGCAGGTCGAGCGGGTCCTTCCCGGCCCACGCCTCGATCTCGCCAGCCGGCACATACGGCTGGGCGTCGTGCTCTGCATGGCCCTTCCGACGATAGGTGATCAGCTCGACCAGTGTCGGTCCCTCCCCTGCCCGGGCCCGCTCGACCGCTGCCTTTGTTGCCGCATGAGTGGCGATGACATCGTTCCCATCCGCCTGCACGCCGGGAATGCCGTAGCCTACGGCCTTGTCCATCAGGCGCGACGCCGCGGTCTGCGACCGCGTCGGCGTGCTGTAGGCGTAGCCGTTGTTCTCGCACACGACGACGAGCGGCAGTCGTTGCACCGCCGCAAAGTTGATTCCTTCATGAAACGCACCGGTGCTCATCGCACCGTCGCCGACATACACCAGCCCGACGCGCGGCTGGCGGGCGAGCTTGAACGACAGCGCGATCCCGGCCATGACCGCGACCATGTCGCCCAGGTGCGAAATCTGGCCGAGGAAGCCGCGCTCGAGATCGTTGAAATGGATGTTCAGCTCGCGACCGCGCGTCGGACTCTGGGCCTTGGCCATGTACTGTCGCAGCACTTCGATGGGGCGGGCGCCTTGCACCAGCATCGAACCCAGATTGCGGATCAGCGGCGAAAGAATGTCGCCCCGGCCCCGATCCAGTGCGTAGGCGCTGCCAACCGCATCCGCCTCCTGGCCCAGCGAGCGGAACAGGCCGCCGACCACCTTGCCCTGCCGGTGCAGCGCGACGAGCCGCTCCTCGAGCGAGCGGGTGAGGCGCATGTAGTAGTGGAGCTCGAGCAGCTGCGCGCGGGTGAGACCGGCGGGGAGGGTAGAAGGCATGGGGGGAAGGTCGGAAGTGATGACAGGGGCGTCAAGGAGACGGCCATCAGCCGTCGGCCGTCAGAAATGGCGCCTGATGGCTGACGGCTGATGGCTGACGGCTATTTTCCGCCCAACCCCGCCAGGACCATCGCACTCATCACCCGCATCGCGACCGGCACCGTGCCGTCATCAGCATAAAAGGTCGGCGTGTGGTGACCGCCGGAGACTCTGCCGGGCGGAACGGCGCCGATGAAGATGTAGAAGCCCGGCACCTGCTGGGCGAAGTAGGAG
>JANOFA010000248.1:0-1014 GCA_031413355.1 Gemmatimonadota bacterium
CCACGTAGGTCCGGTCCGCCAGCTCCGGGTCGGTCATGATGGTCGCCGGATTCGAATTCACCAGAATGACCCGGTACCCCTCCTCCTTGAGCGCGCGCACCGCCTGGGTGCCCGAGTAGTCGAACTCGGCGCCCTGCCCGATCACGATCGGGCCGGAGCCGAGCAGGAGGATGGAACGCAGATCAGTCCGCTTGGGCATGCACGACGTCCTCGAGAGTCTGGTCGAAGGAAATGCGGGGCGCCCAGCCAGTGACGCTCCGCAACAGCGTCGCGTCGCCCACCAGGTGCGGCAGGTCCGCGGTCCGGGTGAGCTGGGGATCGACTTCCGGAATCGCGGTGACGTGCAGCAGTTCTCCCAGCCGGAGAAAGATCGACTGCAGCGACCGGCCCACTCCGGAGGCGACGTTATACGCCTCCCCCGCCCGACCCCGCGCGAGCAGAGCCACATACGCCGCGACCACATCGCGGACGTCAAGGAAGTCGCGCACCGGCTCCAGATTGCCGGTCTTCACTACCGGTGCGCCCAGACGCCGCGCCGCCTTGAGCCGATGAGCGAACGCCGGCACGACATACCGGTCGGTCTGACCCGGACCGGTATGCGGGAAGGCCCGCGCGATCACGACCCGCAACCCGGTGCGGCGGGCGGCTTCCATGGCTGCGACCTCGGCTCCGACCTTGCTCGAGGCGTAGGGCGAGATCGGGGCGAGCGCATCGGATTCCACCCGCGGGCGCGGCGGATGCGTCACACCGTACACCTCAGCGGTCGAGACCACTGCTGCTCGACACCTATCGCACTTTCGGCAGCGACGATGGCGTGCCGACGTTCCGCTACAGCCTGCTCGAGGCGGTCCGCGCCAAACCGAAGCCGTATCTCGTCAATCCCGTCGCGCTCGATCCGGCGACCGAGTCCGTCAGATCCGGGAAGATGATCAGGATGATGCCGGGCGCCAGTGCCAGGGCAAGCCCCGTGACTACGACGACCAGCCGGATAGCCGTGTGGTCCGCGAACCAGCC
>JANOFA010000249.1:0-3287 GCA_031413355.1 Gemmatimonadota bacterium
CAGCCGTCCATCCACCGTCCCGATGTACACCATGCCGTTCGCCACCGCGACGCCGCGATTGGCCGGCCCGCAGCAGAGCTTTTCGCTGCGTGACGCATGGGTGTAGCGCCAGCGCTCCTTTCCCGTCGCCGCATCGAGCGCCGCGACCCCGCTGAAGGGGAGCGAGACGAACATCACGCCGTCGACCACGATCGGCGTGGTCTGGAAGGTGGCGGTGACCCCGCTGTGGTAGGTCCACTTCGGCACCAGCCCGGTCACCGTGGCCGGGTTGATGGCGGTGAGCGGGGCGTAGCGCTGGCCGCCGAGGTCGTGGCCGTGCAGCGACCAGTCGCCCGGCGATTGCGCTGAGAGCGGGACAACGGCGAGAAAGGTGAGGAGGAGAGTTGGGCGCATGGAGAGGTTGGGCGGTTGGGTGATTGGGCGATTGGGCGATTGGGAGATTAGGCGGTTGGGCGGTCGGGCGGTTGGTGATCAGCTGACCGCTGAATGCTGTCACCAACGGCTAACGGCTAACGGCCCATCGCTCTCCGCTCCCTCCTGCAGAAACTGGAGCACCACCACCTCTTCCCGCCGGAGCGCGCCGGTCGGGCGTTCGCGACGCTTGCCTTCCATGAGCGGCGCGACGGGCGCAATGCTGCCCGCGAAATATTTCGAGAGCAGGACCGGATGCACGTAATACTTGCGGCACACCGCGCGGGTATTGCCGAGCCGCTGGGCCACCGCGTCGATCGCCCGGACCACGTTGCGTTCGGCTTCCTTCTGGCTTGGCGCGGGCCCCAGACCGCGGAGCTCGCGCGCGGCGAGCATCGTGCCGGCCCAGGTGCGAAAGTCCTTGGCCGTGACCACCCCGCTGGTGATATCCTGCAGGTAGCCGTTCACGTCGCCCGACGACACCGTCTGCCGTTTGCCGCTGCTGTCGAGGTACTGGAACAGCTCCTGGCCCGGCAGGTCCTGGCAGCGCTGCACGATGCGGGCGAGTCGCCGGTCGGTGATCGAGACGGAGTGACTCACCCCGCTCTTGCCGCGAAAGGTGAAGCGCATCTTGTCGCCCTTCACCTCCACATGCCGCTCCCGCAGCGTGGTCAGGCCGAACGACTTGTTGTCCCGGGCGTACTCGTCGTTGCCGACCCGGATCAGCGTCTTGTCGAGCAGCCGCACGACCGTGGCGAGAATCTGGCTGCGGGAGTGATTGGGTTGCCGCAGATCGCGCTCGACCCGCTCGCGGATCAGCGGCAGGATCTCGCTGAACTCGAGCATGCGGCGAAACTTCGACTGGTCGCGGGCGGCCCGGTAATGTGGATGATAGCGGTACTGCTTGCGGCCCTTGGCGTCGCGCGCCGTCACCTGGATGTGTCCCGCGGGGTCGGGACAGATCCACACGTCGGTCCACGCCGGCGGAATCACCAGGCCGAGGATGCGCTTGCGCTCCGCCGGATCGGTGACGCGAGTGCCGTCCGGGGCGAGGAAGGTCCATCCCTTCCCGGCCCGGCGGCGGCGGATGCCGTCGAAGCCATCCGTGACGTAGCTCAGCCCGGCGTGGTGGGCCGTCAACTGGTGCTCGTCGAGCTGTGGATTACTCGACGGCGGCACTTTCGGTCCGGCGGCGGTAGCGCCCAGCAGGTCCCCCGGCGATGGTGGGTGGGATGGAAGTTGGGCACACTCCCCCCGCGAACGCTAGAGGGTAGCGCGGGTCTCCGCCTTGCCGGGTGCCGGCGCCTCCTGCAGCTTTGCCGGGCCAGCAGCTGCGCAGTGAGCAAGGGTTTGCGCGAACCCCGTTCCGGCTCGGACTTTCTGTCCGGCACTGAGTCGTTGACGGTCGTTCCTCCACCCCAGGAGAAAGCATGACCCGTACAGCGTCACGTCCCCGCCTCTATCTCGGTGTCGGCTGCTGCTGGCTGCTCGCGGCGGTCTGGCTGGGAGCCTCTGGTCGACTTGCCCTGCTTCAGCCGCCGTTGCCCCAGCTCATCCTGCTCGGGCTGACGCTCGCACTGGTCGTGGCCGGAATGACGCTGCCCGGTTTCCGTGTCTGGCTCGCCGGTCTCAACCTGCGTCAGATCGTGGTGCTCCACCTGACCCGATTCATCGGGGTCTACTTTCTGGTGCTGCACCGCCGCGGCGAGCTGCCGTCCGCCTTTGCGGTCCCCGGGGGATGGGGCGATATCCTCGTTGCCACGGGCGCACTGATCCTGGTCCTGCTCGTGCCCGACCTCGCGCGCCACCGTCCCTGGCTGCTCGCCTGGAATCTCCTCGGCCTGCTCGACATCCTGTACGCCGTGGCGACCGCGTCCCGGCTGGTACTGGCCGATCCGGGGTCCATGCAGGCGCTGCTCCACTTGCCGCTGAGCCTCCTGCCGACCTTTCTCGTCCCGCTGCTGATCGCCAGCCACATTTATCTCTTTGTCCGGCTGCGGACCGAGCGGCCACAGGGAGCGGTATAGCGGGACCTTGCGGTCGGATATTCTGCCTCGAAGGTATCCGGGGATCTACCAGAAACACTGGAGCGTCATGGTCACTCGCACTACCCGCTGGCTCACCGCTGCGATGCTCGCGGCCTGCCCGACGGTCAGCTCCGCCCAGTCCCCGCTTTCGGCGCCCTACCTCTATGTGTGGACCGGCGACGCCGACACGCTCGACAGCGACTTCCTCGCCGTGATCGACGTGCGGCCAGGGTCACCGACCTACGCCCAGGTGCTCTCCACTCTTCCGGTGGGTGCGCGCTCGACGAGGCCGCACCACACCGAGCATCAACTCGAGCGGGACCACCAGCTCTTTGCCAATGGATTCGGGGCTGGCCGGACATTCCGCTTCGATCTTTCGCGCCCCGATCGTCCGCGGCTCCTGGGCTCGTTCACCGAGCTCGGCGGGTTCGGCTTCCCTCATTCATTCGTGCAACTCCCCAACGGCCACCTGCTGGCCACCTTCCAGGGGCGAGGCGCGACCAACATCCCTCCAGGTGGGCTGGTCGAGCTCGACCGGCAGGGAAATCTGATCCGCGCCAGCAGCGCGCGGGTACCGGCGATCGACAGTGCGCAGCTGCGCCCGTACAGCCTGGCGGTATTGCCGGAGATTGATCGCGTCGTGTCCACCAGCACGGATATGACCGGTGACTTCGGGGCGCATGCGCAGATCTGGCGGCTCTCCGACCTCGCACTACTGCAGACCATTGAACTCCCATCGACCGGGGAGGGCGACGGTCATCAGCACGACGCCTCGATGAAAGCGGGGCAGGAGGACCACCACCGCTTTCCCGGCGAGCCACGGGTGTTGCCGGATGGTCGTACCGTGCT
>JANOFA010000250.1:0-4235 GCA_031413355.1 Gemmatimonadota bacterium
GCTGGGTCGGCGGCGAGGGTGCGGAGGGCGGCGACGGTGGCGTCGATGTCACCGGCAGGGACGAGGACGGCGTTCCGGTCGTGGGTGAGCAGTTCCGCGGTGTCGGGCGCGCGGGGTGCGAGCAGGGCCCGACCGGCGGCGAGGTACAGGAAGAGCTTGAGCGGCAGCACCGTGTTGCCATGCCGTTGCAGCGGGGCAAGGCTGGGCGGGATCACGAGGACATCAGCGGCGTAGAGCCAGGGGGCGATGGCGCTGGTGCGCTGCCACGGGACCACGCGAACGTTTTGCAGCACCCGCGCCGCCGACTCGACCGGCCCGTCGCCCTCTGAGCCGATGAGCAGCAGTTCGATCTCCGGCGCCCGACGGGCGGCTTCAAGCAGGACGTCGAGTCCTTTCCGCAGGTTCATCCGTCCGCTATAGGCGACGGTAAAGCGATCGGCCGGAAGCTGGAGCTGGGCCCGCGCTTCTGCCTGGCCGAGGCGTGGCTCCATGCGGGCGGGGTCCCAGCCGTTATGCGCAACGAGCATCCGCTCGACTGGAATGCCGATCCGTTCGTAGCTTCGGCGGGTGTGCTCCGAGTGAAAGACCGCGCCAACGAGATCGGGATGACGCAGGACGGCGCGGAGAAAGGGCTGCAGCGGCGGGATCTGATCGCCCCATGGCCGGAAATGCTCGTAGACGACGCGCCGGCCCGCCCGGAGCAACCGCCACGCTCCCGGGAGGTTACGGGTGTAGACCAGGTCGGCGCCGGCGGCGCGCGGGTGATGCGGCGCACGGAGCGCATGGGACCACTTCTCCACGCCGCGCAGGCCGTGTCCATGCCAGCGGAGCAGGTCCACGGTGAAGTTGCCGGTGACGTCGTAGTAGTGGCGCAGTTCCGCGGCATCGCCGGGACCACTCCGCGGGCCGGGCAGGAGCAGGCCCATCTCCAGCCCGCGTCGCGCCAGGGCGGCGACGGTGTTCACCACCTGCTCGGTGTCCGCGCCCGTGTTGGGCATCGGCGTGTCGTAGGAGTAGAGAATCTGCACGGGAGTCGTCTCCCTCAGGCCGGCGTGCTGGCGAAGAAGTACTCGCTGTCGAACGCCGACAACGGCGGGCCCTCCCGCAGACGGAGGTAGTCCTCCACCGATCCGGTCAGGTGCACGATCCGCCGGTCGATCAGGTCCTGCATGTACTCCCGACCCGGCAGGTCCACGATGAACGTGCGGCAGCCACAGGCCAGTCCCTCGTAGAGGGCGGTGGAGAAGACGCCGACGAGATCCGCCGATTCCGCGAACCAGGCATAGAGCGGCTTGTCGCCGCTCTCCACCACGGTCACGTTCGGCAGGGCGGCGGCCGCGACGAGGCTGGAGTAGCGCGCACGCCAGCCGTCCACTTCGCCGGGGTGCAGCTTGTAGACCACCTGCAGGTCGGGCCGCGCCTCTGCCAGGGTCTGGGCAAACTCGGCCAGCCGGGCCCCGATGACTCCCTGCGAGATGAACAGCACCTGCGTCGCCCGCCGCGGTACGCTGCGAAACTGTTCCCGCTGCTGGGTAAAATGCGGAAAGCCCTGGGTGTGAATCCGTTCGGGCGCGAGCGGCAGCTTTGCGGCGGTGTGCCAGTACGCGCCGAAGGTGTGAAAGGCACTGGGGAAGTGCTCCAGGGCTCCGGTGGTGTCGGGGAAGCTGTAGCCGAGGTGGTAGGGACTCATCGTGCCGTGCTGGAGTTCGATGGTCTCGATCCCCAGCTCGCGTGCGACGGCGAAGAGCGGCCGCTTGTAGAACGCGTAGGAGACGACGACGAAGATCCGCCGCGGGCGGCGCTTGAGCAGCAGGCGCCGGTAGTAGGCGCTGCAGTAGCGGTAGTGGTTGATCTCCCGCCGGAACAGGGCGGTGAGTGCCAGCGGCGTTCCGAACGCACTGAGGATGCTCTTCTCGACATCGGCAATCCAGCGCTGCTCCCCGGCCGTGAAGCGCACCCGATGGGTGTGGTGATACACAAAGGTGCCGATGGTCACGGCATCCAGGTAGCGACGGTACGGCTCCGGTGGGGCGAGATGCCGGCCGAGGTAGAGACTCTCCAGCACGTCGAAAGAGCCGGGCGGCAGCTGCTCGAGCAGGGATTGGGTGTAGATGTCCACGTGACGCCCGTTGACCAGAGGCTTCCGGGCGTGGTCGAAGACCAGCGTCTCGCGCTGGTAATCGCCGCGAAGCGGGTTGCGGGTCACGGCGGTGATGAGCGCGCCGGCGGCCTTGATGGCGTCGAGCAGACCCTCTTTCTCGACGTGGGGTTCGGCGAACACCCCAGTGGCCCGGGCCAGGCGGTAGTAGATCGGCATGCGGAGCAGCTGCCAGACGCGCACACCGGCCACCGGGTGCTCGAGCAGCCCGTGCTCCCGCTCCAGCTGCCAGAAGCGTTCGCAGAGGTCGCGGACGGAGAGAGTGGTCACGATCCGGTGTCCGGGATAGCCGTGGGGCAGGCGGGGACGCCCGCCCCTACCCGCGAATCCGGTCACCGAAACGCGCCAGGGCGCGCTCGATGGTGAGCATGCGGCCGGCGATCTTGCTGTTGTACACCCGGGAGAGAGCCAAACCAGTGTGGGCCTCGAACCGCGGCGCAGACTGCGGCAGCGCGACGGCGCGCGCCTGCCGCGGCCGGAGGAACTGGAGTGCGCGGGCGTTCGCCAGGGTGGTCCGGGCGCCACGCAGTGCCTGACGCAGACGACTCACCGCCACCTGCGGATCGAACCCCGGGGAGGGATCGGGAAAGAGCATGGGCCGATTGTAGTAGCTGGAGCGCACCGCCGCGAGGGTGCGCGACGCTTCGGTGATGATGCGGCGCTGCAGGGCCCCACCCTGCTTCTCCTCCAGCGAGAAGGCAAAGGCATGGCGCGCCAGCGCGTCGTCCAGCAGCGGGTGCACATGGTGGCAGTACTGGTTGAACGCCGTCACCCGGCTCCCTCCCCAGTACTTCATCTTCTCCAGGTAGTAGATCTTCTCCACCCCCTTCCGCATGTCCCGCTCGCCCAGCTGCCGCAGCCGCTCCTCGAACTTGGCCACCAGCCGCTCGACGTACGCGGCGCGCGCCTGCTCGAACCCGCGAATGCCGGGGGTGACATAGACTGCCTCCACCATCTCCCGGACCGAGCGGAACCGGCTGTACTTGTCGCGCAGCAGTTCCCCGCCGTAGCCGCCGAAGATCACGCTGAAGCGACGCGCCTTCTCCTCGAAGTAGTACGGGGTGAGCGAAGAGCGGTAGATGTCGCGGCACAGCTCCAGCTCGGTGAAGGTCCGCGCGATCATCGCCTCGGCCGGGTCAGGCCGGCTGGGTGGTTCGAAGAGGTGGATCTCGCCGCCGACCGCCTCCGCCAGCTCCATCGCGATGCGATGATCGTCGGGGTCGTCGGTGTTGACGTTGGTGTTGTAGGACGCCGGGACGTGCGCCTGGGCCAGCAGCGCCGCCACGGTACGGGTGTCGTAGCCACCGGAGAGATCGCAGTTGATCTGCCAGGCCGGATCGTGATGGGGCAAAAAATATGCTGTGCAGGCGCGGAGGTAGCCCGGCACATCGACCGCCTCATCGACTGGCTGGTAGTAGATCTGCGCCGGGTGGAACCCGTCCCCCGTGTGAACTGTGCCGGGGTCGAGATGGCGGACTTCCTCGAAGATCGTGCGCTGGCCGAAGGTGCACTGGGTAAAGAGAAACTCCAGGCATTCGTGCGGTGCCACGGTCAGGCGGTCGAGTGCCCCCGCCACGGCGAAGAGCGAGTTCGAGAGATAAGTGTGCCGCTCGGTGCGTCCGGCATAGGCGTGATACACCCCGGTCTTGTCGGTCACGACCGAGAGCTGGCCCCGGAGCCGGACGATCAGGACCCAGTGGCCGTTGACCCGGGCAAAGGGGACCTCACCCCGGCGGCAGGCGGTGAGGATGCGTCGCAGCGCTTCCGGCCCGCAGGCATCCTCATAGGTGTAGGCGCCGACACCCAGGATGGCGTCATCCTCGATCCGGGCTTCGTGCTGTCCCGTCGGGGCGAAGCGCTTGGCGAAGGCCAGCACATGGGTGGCGCCCACGGTCCAGGCGGTATGGCGATCGAGCCCCTTGGCGGCGAAGTGCTCCCGCGCGCCGTCGAGTGCCGCGGGATCGTCGCTTACGAAGAACGATCCCATTCAGACGGTGGGCGCAGCGTGCGCGCGCTTCCGCAGGAGGAACAACCAGGTGGCGAGACCGAGCATCACGAACCGGAGCAGCAGGCCTGC
>JANOFA010000251.1:0-7343 GCA_031413355.1 Gemmatimonadota bacterium
CCGCGACGAAGGCCAGGCCTTTCTGACCCATCCCGAGTGGTACATCGTCTACAGCTCGGAGGAGTACGCCGGCTACCTCGAGCAGCATCTGCCCACCGAGTTTCCCTACCTCGCATCGATCGGTCAGTACTGGGTCAACTATCGCGAAGCCAATGCCCTCACTCGCCACGCCTATCCCGCCAACACCGGATACCAGGTGATGTTGTGGGTCATCGGGACCAGCTATTCCGCCGAGCTCGCGCTCAAGGCGGTGTACGAGAATACCATCGGCCGGTTCAGCGGCTGGACCGCCGGCCATGCGCTGAGCGCGGAAGATCACTATGCCCACGAAGTCGCCGCCGACTACGGCCGCTTCATCCATGTCCGGCCGTGGTACGAATACCGGTTCTGGACCAGACTGACCGCGCTGTGGACCGAGCAGCCGTGGTGGGGCCCGCATGTCATCCGGAAATGGGAACGGAAGCTCTTCCTCACCGCGGAATACGGCGTCAAGGCGCTCTACGCGGCGGTGATCACCGCGGCGACCCATGCGGCCTATGAGCCGCAAGATGACCAGATGCAGATGGTGGTGACCGGGTGGACCGGTGAGCGGACCTGTGCCGACACTACGTCACCGCCAGCGGACGTCTGCGTGGTGGAGCAACTGGATGCCGTCCACACCCTCGTCGCCACCAAGCGCTACGACGAGTTCCGCGACGCCATCTGGCGGCTGGCACGGGAGCAGCCGCAGGTGGGCCTCCGCGAGATCGCCAGCAACGACGACATTCTCCTGACCGGAATCGCACCCGCGGGATGGGACGCGAGCCAGCTGCCCGGCGTCGCCATCTACGCGCTGCCGCTGCCCACCGACTCAACTCGTGAGCGGGTCGCGGTGCGGGTGAAGGTGCGGGAACTGCTGCCGCTGCTGCGCCAGCTCGACGCGCCGGGTGGATTGGTGATCGACCACATCTACGATTACTGATTGCGAGCCACATCTACGGGCCGCAGATGTGCGGCCGCTACATGCGGCCCCTACAACACCCCCGCCAGCATCGCGGTGGCCTCCACAACGATTCGCTCCAGATGCGCCGCATCCCGAAAGCTCTCGGCGTAGAGCTTGTAGATGTTCTCCGTCCCCGAGGGCCGAGCGGCGAACCAGCCCTGCGCCGTCGTCACCTTCACGCCGCCGATCGCCGCTCCGTTGCCCGGTGCATGGGTGAGCCGGGCGGTGATCGGATCACCGGCGAGCGTGGGGGTGCTGATCGCTTCAGCCGTAAGCCGTTTGAAGCCCGCCTTCTGTTCAGCCGTGCACGGGGTGTCGATGCGCCGGTACACCGGAGCACCCAGCTCGGCAGCAAGCCGCCGATAGTGCTGCGCGGGGTCCATGCCCGTGACGGCGGTCATCTCCGCCGCCAGCAGCCCGAGCAGCAATCCGTCCTTGTCGGTGGTCTAGACGGTGCCGTCCCGCCGCAGAAAGCTGGCGCCGGCGCTCTCCTCGCCACCGAAGCAGCAGCTCCCGTCAAACAGTCCCGGCGTGAACCACTTGAATCCAACCGGTACTTCCAGCAGCGTGCGGCGATGCTTCGACACCACCCGATCGATCAGCGCGCTCGAGACCAGCGTCTTGCCCACCGCTGCACTCACCGGCCACTGGTGCCGGTGGGTCAGCAGGTAGTCGATCGTGACGGCGAGATAGTGATTGGGATTGAGCAATCCGCCGCTCGGAGTGACGATCCCGTGCCGATCGGCGTCGGGGTCGTTGCCGAAGCTGATATCGAACCGGTCCTTGAGCGCGACCAGCCCGGCCATGGCGGAGGGACTGGAGCAGTCCATCCGGATCCGGCCATCATGGTCGAGCGTCATGAAGCGGAAGGTGGGATCGACCACGGCGTTGGTGATCGTCAGGTCGAGACCGTACTGCTCGGCGACCGGCCGCCAGTACGCCAGCGACGCACCGCCGAGGGGATCGACCCCGATCCGCAGCTTCGCGGCGCGAATCGCTTCCATGTCGATCACCCGGCCCAGATCGGCGACGTAGGGGCCGACAAGATCGGCCTGCGTCGTGGAACCGGCCGCCACGGCGGCCGCGTACGTCACCCGGCGGACTCCGCGATTCCCGTCGCGCAGCAATGCGTTGGCCCGGTCCTGGATCCACCCGGTGGCATCGGTATCCGCCGGCCCGCCGTTCGGCGGGTTGTACTTGAAGCCGCCATCGGACGGCGGATTGTGCGAGGGTGTGATGACGACCCCGTCGGCCTGGCCACCGGATGCCGCCCGATTCCATTCGAGAATGGCCCGACTGATCACCGGCGTGGGCGTGTAGCCATCGTCACGCTGCATGACTACCCGGACGCCGTTGGCCGCCAGGACCTCCAGCGCAGTGCGTTCCGCCGAACGTGAGACGGCGTGCGTGTCCTTCCCGATGAAGAGCGGACCGACGATGCCCTGAGCGGCGCGGTACTCACAGATCGCCTGCGAGATGGCCTGGATGTGGGCTTCGGTGAAGCTCCCGTCGAGCGGCGTGCCGCGGTGTCCGCTGGTCCCGAAGCTCACCCGCTCCGCGGGGACCGATGGATCGGGCTGGCGGCTGTGATACTTCCGCTCGAGTTGCGCCGGATCGATCAGGAGGTCGGCGGTGGCGGGGAGGCCGGCGGAGGGGTGCATGGGAGTAGGCGGTGGGCGGTGGGCGCGGGGCGCGGGGCGCGAGGCGCGAGGCGCGAGGCGCGGGGCACGGGGCGCGGGGCGCGAGGCGCGAAGTGCAAGAACCAAGTTATAATGTATCTCGACGGGCGGAACCCGAACATTGTTCCATAGCTTCGGCCATCACGTCACCGCCTACTCCCTAACGCCCAGCGCCCGCCCGGAATAGCTCACACCCCGTCCCCAGCGCCCATGCCCGATATCGCCGCTCTCCACCCCGTCATCGTCCATTTCGTCGTCGCCCTCGGCATCATCGGGGTGATCTTCCGGCTGGTGGCCCTCACCGGGCGGATGCCGTGGACCGGCCCGGCGGCGACGGCCCTGATCCTGATTGCGGCTGGCGCAAGCGTCGCCGCAGCGGAATCGGGAGATCAGGCGCACGAGTGGGCCGAACGCATTCCCGGCGCCGGCGAGGCGGTGCATGAGCATGAGGAGCTGGGCGAGAAGACCCGGAATCTCTTCCTGATCGTCGCAGCGCTGGAGATCGCGGCGCTGGTTTTCCGCACGAGGGCCCCGCTGGTGAAGGGACTCCGGGTCGCGGCTGGAGTGGGCGGGGTGGTCGCCTGCTATTTCCTGTATGAAGCGGGAGAGCATGGCGGCGAGCTGGTCTACAGCTACGCCGGCGGCGTCGGCACCCGCACCGGCGACGTGGCCGATGTGCGCCGCCTGCTGATCGCCGGCCTCTACCACCAGGCCCGCGTCGCCCGTGACAGCGGCCAGGCCGAGGAGGCGGCGCGCCTGACCGAGGAGCTGCGACTGCAGGCCCCGCAGGATTTCAGCGTCGCCCTGCTCGGCGTCCAGTCGCTGCTTGCGGACCGGAAGGATCCGTTGGGGGCATTGACGGCGCTCTCGAGTCTCTCACCCCCGGCCGACGACCCCCGCGCCAACGTGCGGGTGGGCCTGCTCAGGAGCGAGGTGTTCCTCGCGCTGAACCAGCCCGATTCGGCCCGCGCGGTGCTCACCGCGCTGTCTCAGAAGTACCCCGAGAGCCGGTCGGTGGCGGAGGCGTTGAAGAAGCTGCAATAGGCGGTAGGCGGTAGGCGGTAGGCGGCGCCAATGTCGCCTATCGCCTCGCGCCCCTCTCACTCGAGGTCTATCTGATTTCACACCCGCCCGGTCGCTCCGGCATCCGGTGGCACATCGTGGTGCTGCTGGTCCTCGCCAGTTTCGTCGCCTACCTGCTGCGCAGCAACATGTCCATCGCCGGCGAGAGCATGATCGCCGACCTCGGGCTCACCAAGCTGCAGCTCGGCGCCATCCTCGCCGCGTTCGCGTGGGGCTACGCGATCTTCCAGTTTCCCGGCGGGGTCTGGGGCGACCGGATCGGCGGCCGGCAGGCGCTCGCACTGATGGCGGTGGGCTGGGCGGCAATGAACCTGGCGGTCGGCTTCACGCCAGGAACATCGGTCGCCTCGCCGATCGTCGTCATCGGCTCGCTCATGGCGCTGCGCTTCCTGATGGGCGCGGTGCAGGCTCCACTCTATCCAGTGACCGGCGGCGGCCTGACCTCCAACTGGTTCCCCGTCACCGGCTGGGCGGTCCCGAACGGATGGACCAATGTCGGCCTGACCTTTGGCGCCGCCGCGACCGGGCCGCTGATCTCCTGGCTGGTTTCCGAAGTGGGCTGGCGCTGGTCCTTCATCTCAACTGCACCGCTCGGCCTCCTCCTGGCCGGGATCTGGTGGTGGTATGTCCGTGATACACCGGCGGAGCACAGCGGCGTACATCAGGGGGAGCTGGACCTGATCAACGGCAGCCGGCCGGCGGTGCGGCAGCGACCCGAGCCGGGGGCATGGAAGCGGGTGCTGCGGAACCGGCAGGTCCTGCTGCTCACGATCAGCTACTTCTGCAGCAACTACCTCTTCTACTTCTTCTTCAACTGGCTGTACATCTACCTGGTCGAGTCGCGCAAGTTCGCCGTGCTCGAAGGTGGCTGGTACGCGGCGGCACCGTGGATCACCGGGGCCGTTGGCGCTGGGATCGGCGCCTATCTCTGCGATGGATTGTCCAAGCGGATCGGCAAGCGGCGTGGCGCCCGGTTCACCGGGGTCCTCGGACTCACGCTGGCCGCTGGCCTGATCCTGCTGGCGGCAAACGCCCAGAGCCCGTACATCTGTGTGGTCTTCCTCTCGCTCTGTCTCGGCTGCCAGCAGCTGACTGAAGGGGCTTTCTGGGCCACCACCATATCTGTCGCTGAACAGGATGCCTCGACGGCGTGCGGCGTGCTCAACACCGGCGGCAATATCGTCGGCGGCATCGGTGCGCTGATGGTCCCGCTGATGGTGGAGTCGCTCGGCTGGCCGGCGGCGCTCGCCGCCACATCGGGCTTTGCGCTGGTGGGTGCCGGGCTCTGGTTCCTGATCGACGCCGAGGCCCGGGAAGCCCCGAATTCAGTGGGGGCGGTCACATCATGAACGCCGACGCTGGCCCTGCCACTTTGTCCTGATCCGTACGGGCCGGAGATGACGGGCGACCCGGCGGGTCGCCTTACAATCCCCAGGTACAGGCGCCGATGCTGGAATTACGGTAAATTGCAGGGTGGATACACGGCTTCAACATGACGAGGACCCGGATGGCAACCGACGCCCCCAATGCGGCGATCGAAAAAATTGACTGGAGCGCGCTCCTCGCACCGTACCGCGAGCCGTCGCGCTGGAAGAGCTTCCGGCAACTGGCCGGGACGGCGATGCTGCTGGCCGTCTTCTGGATTGCGACGCTGTGGAGCCTTGAGGTCGGCGGCTACTGGCTGACACTGCTGGCCGCAGTTCCGGCGGCGTGCATGACCATTCGGCTGTTCATGCTGCAGCACGATTGCGGGCACGGCTCCTTCTTCCGCTCGCAGCGGCTCAACAACCTGGTAGGCACGATACTTGGTGTGGTGACGCTGGTGCCATACACCTACTGGCGGAAGACGCACTCGCTGCACCACGCCACCTCCGGCAACCTGGATGGCCGTGACCTGGGCGACATCGACACGCTCACGGTCCGGGAATACCTCAGCCGCCCGTGGCATAAACGGGTGATGTACCGCGCCTACCGCCATCCCATCGTGCTGTTGCTCATCGGTCCGGCGTGGCAGTTCATCCTCAAGCACCGCCTGCCGCTCGACATCCCGCTCTCGTGGAAGCGGGAGTGGACCAGCGTGCATCTCACCAACCTCGGACTGGCGCTGGTGGTGACGGTCATGTGGCTGACGGTGGGGATCGACCGGTTTCTGCTGGTGCAGCTGCCGATCACGCTGATCGCCGGCGCCATCGGGGTCTACCTGTTCTACGTGCAGCACCAGTACGAGGACACCTACTGGCGGTACAAGGAAGCGTGGAACTACTTCGCCTCCGGGCTGGAGGGGGCCAGTCACCTTGTCATGCCCAAGCTGCTGCAGTGGACCACGGCCAACATCGGGCTGCATCATATCCATCACGTCTCGGCCCGCATCCCGAATTACCGCCTGCAGCAGTGCTACGACGAGAACCCGGTGCTCCACAAGGTCACCAAGCTCACCCTGCCCGGGAGCGTAAAGACGCTGTGGCTCACGCTGTGGGACGAGGACGAGAAGCGGCTGGTCGGCTTCCGCGAGCTGGGCAAGATCCGCCGGCGCATCGCCGCCGAGATCGGCGAAGGCGCCCGCATCCTCGCCACCAAGCCGGAGGCGGTCCCGCGGGCGTGGCAGTGAGAAGGCAGCCGTTGGCCGACAGCCATCAGCCGGCTGCCGGCTGACGGCTGACCGCTGACCGCTGACGGCCGGCGGCTGACGGCTCTATCCTCCAGCATGCTCGCCGCCCCAGAGGCTCGTCCCTGACCATCGACGTCGATCTCCTCCGGCCCCGTCTCGCGGCCGGGCTCGGCGGGCAGCTGCAACTCGGCGAGCTCTTGGGTGTCGGTGGGTTCGCCGCCGTGTTCCGGGCCCACGATCCGCTGCTCCAGCCCGATGTCGCCATCAAGGTACTCGACCCCGGTCTCTCGTTGACCACACGACCAATTCACACGAGGAACTGCTGATGTCCGTATCACGCCGTGACTTCATCAAGCGCAGCGCCGCCGCCAGCCTCGTCGTGGGTGCGGCACCGGTGGCGGTGTCGTTCAACGCGCCGTGGGTACGCCGTCCGAGCGCCATCGAACCAGTGGTTATCTCCTCGATGAACGGCAACTGGTACAAGAACGGCGGCAGCGTCACCTGCGTCGAAAAGGCGTACCAGCAGATTACCCAGGGTGGTGATGTGCTGGAGGCGCTGATCGCCGGGGTCAACATCGTCGAGCTGGACCCGGAGGAGGATTCGGTGGGCTACGGCGGCCTGCCCAACGCCGATGGTGTGGTGCAACTCGATTCCTGCTGCATGCACGGACCAAAGCGGCGGGCCGGCGGCGTCGCCTCGATCGAGGGAGTGCGGACTCCGTCGAAAGTGGCCCAGTTGGTGATGGACCAGACCGACCACCATCTCCTCGTCGGTGCGGGCGCACAGGGCTTTGCCCGGGACTTCGGCATTCCCATCGAGGCTGACTTGAACACGCCGCATTCGCGCCAGGCGTGGCTCGAGTGGAAGCGGCGGTCAGATCCCAAACACTACCTCAATCCCGACCAGCGCAGCAGGATGAACCGCCGGGTGCTCGACTCGCTCTACGAGGATGGGCTGCTCGGCTCGCGGGTGGTGCACGGCACGATCAAT
>JANOFA010000252.1:0-7873 GCA_031413355.1 Gemmatimonadota bacterium
CGGCACCCAGGGCCCGACGGTCGGCACCATCAGCACGATCGACCGGGCGGTCGGCGGGGTGCGCCTGAGCACGGAGCAGCACCTCGGCACCACTGAACGGGCACCACGCATCACCGTCGGCGTGGACCTGCAGCGGATGCAGGATGACCGCGCGCTCTACCGCGCCGTCGCCGCGGTGCAGGACACTTCGCTGCTCGATCAGCGCGAAACGGTCACCGAGGTCGGGCCCTTTGCCCAGTTGCGGTGGAGCCCGAGCAGCGACATCGAGATCGTCACCGGAGGCCGCTACGACGCGGTGAAGTTTTCGGTCGACGACCATCACCTGACCGACGGCACCGACAACAGCGGCAGCCGGACGATGTCCGCTTTCTCCGCCAATGTCGGAGTCTCGTACCTGCGCGACCGGCGGCTGAGCCCGTACGTGAGTGTCTCCACCGCCTTCGAAACGCCGACCACGACTGAGCTGGCCAACCAGCCCAACTCGACCGGTGGCTTCAATTCGCTGCTGGAGCCGCAGCGCACGGTGAATTACGAAATCGGGGCCCGGGGCGCACTTGGACCGGTGACGTACAGCGCCGCAGGATTCATCGGCCGGGTCCGCAATGCGATCGTGCAGTACCGGGAAGTGAGTGGCCGGGGCTACTTCGCCAATGCCGGGCGCCTGAAGAACGACGGCATCGAACTGGGGCTGAGTGCCCGGCTCGCTGAGCAGATCAGGCTATTCACCGCCTACACCTATTCCAACTTTCGGTACGACGAGTATCGCATCGTCAACGGCGCCACGATCGATACACTCGACGGCAAGCAGCTGCCCGGCATCCCCAAGGCATTTATCCGCTTCGGGCTCCGCGCCGGCCCGGTGCGCGGTGTCACACTCGACGTCGATCACACGATGTCTGCCGCCGTCTTTGCCGATGACAAGAACACGTTGTACGTGAACGGCTGGGGCAAGGGCAGCCCGACCACCCTGAACGGCATCGGGCTGGGTGTCACCAACCTGCGGCTGAGCTGGGAGGGAAGGAGCGGAGGCGTCTGGCTCCGTCCGTTCCTCGGTCTCAACAACCTCTGGGACCGGACCTACATCAGCTCACTGACGGTCAATGGCTCGTTCGGGCGTGTATTCGAAACGGCTCCGGGCCGGAATTTCTATCTGGGCGGCGAGATCGGCTGGGCCGCGCGATAGCCGAGCAACGAACAGGGGGGCGCGGACCGACTGGCCGCGCCACTTCCGCCCCGCCCCGGCAGGCTGCACTTTCCGCCCATGCCGGATGCCGCAACTGCCACCTCCTCCGATACCCACTACCGCGAGCTGTTCGAGCAGGTGGGCGCCGTCCAGATCCTGTTGGACCCCGAGGACGGTACGATCGTGGACGCCAACCCGGCGGCGGCAGCCTTCTACGGGTATTCGCGCGACGTGCTCCGGGGCCTGCCCATCACCCGGATCAACACGCTTGCCGCCGAGGAAATCAACCAGGCCCTCCAGCTTGGCGTATCGATGGGCGGCCATTTTCGCGGCTTTCCCCACCGGCTCGCCTCCGGCGAGATTCGATTGGTAGAGATTTACGCCGGCCCGGTGCATCTCGACGGGCGGCGGTTGCTGCACGAGATCATTCATGACGTCACCGAGCAGATCCACAGCGAGCGGGCCCGCGCCGATGCCGCCGAGAGCGCTCGGCGCCTCGGCCTGGTGGCGGTCGGCGTGGCGCACGAGGTCCGCAATCCGCTGTTCGGCATCTCCTCCACGCTGGACGCCTTCCGGGCACGATTCGGGGAACGAGCCGAGTTCGCGCCGTATCTGCGGGTGCTGACCGACCAGGTCACCCGGCTGAGCCAGCTGATGCGCGACCTGCTGGAATACGGCAAGCCACCGCTGGCGGAGCTGCAACCGGGCGATCCGACCCACTGCGTGAGCCAGGCGCTGTTTCATGTGCAGCCCCGTTCCGCGGAACGGGGGGTACCGGTCGAGTACCGCGTCGAGTCGCCCTGTCCCGCGGTCGCCCACGACGCCTCACGACTGCTGCAGCTGTTGCAGAACCTGCTGGAGAACGCCATCCAGCATTCCCCGTCCGGCGGCCGGGTGGTGCTCTGGAGCGGATCGGTCAGGGTGGACGGCGCCCGGTGGGCCGAATTCCGGGTGGAGGATGCCGGCCCCGGCTTCCGCCGGGAGGATCTGCCGCGCATCTTCGAACCGTTCTTCACGCGGCGACCCGGCGGTACGGGGCTCGGCCTTGCCATTGCGCAGCGGATCGTCGAGGAACACCGTGGCCGCATCGACGCGGCCAACGCGGCGGGCGGCGGTGCTGTCCTGCGAATCCGCCTCCCTGCCCTCTCCGACTGAGCCCCCACCCTCATGGCACGGCATCGTGTGCTGATCGTCGATGATGATCCGGCAGTCCGGTTCGGACTGAAGGATTTTCTCGAGACCCGCGGCTTCCGGGTAGACGAGGCGGACAGTGCGAGGGCGGCGGAACAGGCCTTTCGTGAGAACCGGCCCGATGTCGTCCTGAGCGACTACCGGCTGCCGGACGGCGATGCGCTGACCCTGCTGCCCCGGCTGCGTGCGATCTCGGAGGAAGTACCGGTCATCGTCCTGACGGCGCATGGGTCGGTCGAGCTCGCGGTGCAGGCCATGAGAGAGGGTGCGGAGCACTTCCTGACCAAGCCGGTGACACTGCCGGCGCTCGAGGTGGTGATCGCGCGGAGCCTGGCCAATCAGCGCAATCGCCGGCAGCAGCTCGCACGGCAGGAACGCCAGGGGCGGCAGCAGTTCGATCCCTTCGCCGGCACCAGCCGCCCGATCCGGGAACTCGCCGAGCAGGCCCGCCGGGTGGCAGCGGCGGAGCGGCCGGTCTATCTCCAGGGGGAGACGGGGTCCGGCAAAGGCGTGATCGCCGCCTGGCTGCATGCCAACGGCCCTCGGGCGGACGAGGCGTTCGTCGACCTCAACTGTGCCGGGCTGCCGCGGGAGCTGCTGGAGTCCGAACTGTTCGGGCATGAGCGCGGCGCCTTCACCGGCGCCGTACAGAGCAAGCTCGGCTTGCTGGACCTGGCCCATCGCGGCACGCTTTTCCTCGACGAGATCGGGGACCTGGAACCACAGCTCCAGCCCAAGCTGCTGAAGGTGCTGGAGGACCAGCGGTTTCGTCGAGTCGGAGATGTCCGGGACCGTCAGGTCGACCTGCGGCTCATCGCCGCGACGAACCAGGATCTGGCCCAGCGGGTCACGACAGGGCATTTTCGCGGGGACCTGTACTTCCGCATCACGACGCTGCCGCTGGTGGTCCCGCCGCTGCGGGACCGGGGGGAGGATCTGCCCCTCCTGGCCCGCCAGCTGCTCGACCGTTTAACGGCAGAACTGGGCCGGCCGGCGATCACGCTGAGCAGCGGAGCCCTCGGGGCACTGGCGGCGTACCGCTGGCCGGGCAACATTCGCGAACTGCGCAACGTGCTGGAACGCGCCGCTTTGCTGACCGACCGCTCGGAGCTGGCCCGGGACGACCTCCGGTTCGACCCGGTGGGCGCCCCCGCGTCGACCAGTGCGCGGCACCCGGAGGGCGACGTCACGCTCAAGACGCTGGAACGACAGCATATCGAAATGGTGCTGCGAGAGGAGAAGGGCAAGGTTGAACTCGCGGCGCGGCGGCTGGGCATTCCGCGCAGCTCGCTGTACCAGAAGCTCAAGCAATTTCAGATCGCCGTCCCCAAGGACTAGATTTCAGCGGTACCCACGGATCGTTAGAGGCATTCCATGACAGACCATGACGCGGTATCCCATGCCCCACGGGGGCAGGACTCGGCCGACACGAACGGCGGCCCCGGCAATATCGACCAGATCCGGGACATCATCTTCGGCGCGCAGATGCGGGACTACGACCGCCGCTTCGTGCAGCTCGAGGAGCGGCTGCTGAAGGATTCGGCCGACCTGCGCGAGGAGCTCGGCCGGCGCCACACCGCGCTCGAGGCGTACATCCGCCGCGAGTTCGAGGCGCTGGGCGAGCGGCTCGCCACCGAGCAGCGCAGCCGGACCGGCCAGATCGAGGAGGTCACCGGCAACCTCGACCAGCTCGGCCGCCACGTCGACCGCCGCTTCGGGGAAGCGGGCGAGGAGAGCAACCGGGCCCAGCGCGACCTGCGGGGCGAACTGGTGCGCCAGGCGACGGAACACGATGAGCAGCTTCACCGTCGTTCGAGCGAGCTCGGCGCGGCCCTCAAGCGCGAGGCCGACGAGCTGCATGCCCGCAAGGCCGACCGCGCGATGCTCGGCGCCCTCTTTGCCGAACTCGCGGCGCGGCTGGCGGAGGAGTTCAAGCGGCCGAATGACGCCTGACGTGAGCGCACCACCGCGGCGCGAGCCACCGCGCGCCGAGCCGCCCCGACCCGAGCCGCCCGTGGCGGACCCGGTCGCGCGGCTGCGGGCGATCCTGTTCGGCAAGGATCGGGAGACGCTGCGCCGGCTGGAACGGAAGATGGACGACCCCGAGGCCCTCCGGCCCATGGTGGAGCGCGCCCTCACCTCCTCGGTCCGGCGGGATCCCCGGCCCCTGGCAGAAGCGCTCTTTCCAGTGATGGGCCCGGCCATCCGCCGCGCGATCAGCCAGGCGCTCGCGGGCATGCTCGAGTCGGTCAACGTGATGCTGGAGAACACGCTGTCCGTCCAGGGTCTCGCCTGGCGCTGGGAAGCGCTCCGCAGCGGAAAGTCGTTCGCCGAAGTCGTCATGCGGCACACCCTGCTCTACCAGGTGGAGCAGGTCTTTCTGGTGCACCGCGACGCCGGCCTGCTGCTGCAGCACGTCACCGCTCCAGCGGTGGCGGCACCGGCACCGGACATGGTGGCCGGCATGCTCACCGCCATCAACGATTTTGCCCGCGACTCCTTCCGCATCGGCCAGCACGACAGCCTCGAGACGATTCAGCTCGGTGAGTTCACCCTCGCCATCGAGCAGGGACCGCGGGCCGTGCTCGCCACGGTGATCCGCGGCCATGCGCCAACCGCATTCCGGGTGGAGCTGACATCCGCCATCGAGCAGATCGAGGCCGATCAATCCGACGAGCTGACCGGCTTCAACGGCGATGCCTCCCGGTTTGACCGCAGTCGCCCGCGGATGGAGGCGCTGCTGCAGGCGGAGGCCCGCGACGCCGTGCGGGAAAAGCGCCGCCCGTGGCGCACCTTCATCCTGCTCGGTGCCGCCGTCGCGATCCTGATCGCGTTCGGCATTCCCGCCATCCTCCGCGAGCGGCGCTGGCAGTCCGCCCTGACGGCACTGCGCAGCGAACCCGGCGTGGTCGTGACCTACGTGGGACGGGCAAAGGGACAGTACCGGATCGAGGGCCTGCGCGATCCGCTCGCCCGGGATCCCGCCAGCCTCTACCTCGCCGCCGGTATCGACAGCAACCTGATCAGCGCACGCTGGGCGCCGTACGTCGCACTGCAGCCCGACTTCATCGTCCGCCGGGCGACCCGCGCCCTCGCGACCCCACCGGGTGTCACGCTCGCTCTCGCTGGGGATACCCTGGTGGCAACAGGGGCAGCACCGGGGGGCTGGTTTCGGCAGGCGGCGGCACTGGCCCCGGCATTGAGCGGTGTGGGCGCCTGGCGCGCGGAGCCGCGCGACCCACGTGAGCTGGCCGAACTCGCGCCGCTGGTTGCACAACTGGAAGCGCATCGGGTCCTCTTCGCCACGGGGGAATGGGCCCTGGACAGCGCCGCGGCCGAGGAGATCGCCCGGATCACCGTCGACGCGACCCAGCTCGACAGCGCGACAAGGCGTGTCGGATACTCCCTGTCGCTCGAGATGGTCGGCTCGGCCGACGATCAGGGCAGCGAGTCGGCCAACCAGCTCCTGCGGGGCTATCGGGCCGGCACTGTGGGTGCGCTGCTGTCGCAGGCGCTCCCGGCTATTCCCCTCCGGATCAACATCGAATTGCCGACAGTCACCACCGCCGACACCCTCTCCGACGCGAGCCGGGCCCGCCTGCGCGCGGTCTGGCCGGTGGCACGTTTCGAGGAACGCCCGTGACCGCCCTGCAGAAAAAGATCTGCATGCTGGGTGCAGTGGGCGTGGGGAAGACGAGCCTGGTGCGCCGGTTTGTCGAGAGTCTCTTTTCCGAACGCTATCAGGCCACGGTCGGCGTGAAGATCGACCGCAAAGCCGTGGCTGTCGGCGACCAGGCGCTCAATCTCATGCTCTGGGATCTTCAGGGCGAGACCGAGCAGCAGCGGGTGCGCCCGGAATACCTGCGGGGCGCCGCGGGATACCTGCTGGTGGTCGATGCGACACGGCGGGACACCCTGGACACCGCGCTCGATCTCGGTCGGCGCGCCGCCGACGTGGCCCCAGGTGCGGCGATCATGCTGGTGCTCAACAAGACCGACCTCGCCATGGAGCGGGTGATCAGCGACGCCGACCTGGCCGGCCTCGCCACGGGCGGGTGGCGCATCGGGCTGACGAGCGCCCGAAGCGGCGAGGGCGTGGATGCGGCGTTTCGACAACTGGCCGAGCAGATGGTGGGCTCCGGCGCCACTGCGGTGGAGGATGCATGACGGTGCTGGACAAGAAGATCTGCATGATGGGCGCGCCGGGCGTGGGGAAGACCAGCCTCGTTCGGCGATTCGTGGACAGCGTCTTCTCGGAGAAGTACCTGTCGACCATCGGCGTAAAAATCGACAAGAAGAGCGTGGAGCTGGCGGATACCACCGTCAACCTCATGCTCTGGGACCTGCAGGGTGAGGAACGGTATGAGTGGGTCCGCCTGCAATACCTGCGGGGCGCCAGCGGCTACATTCTTGTCGCCGACGGCACCCGGCCCGAGACGCTGGAGACCGCCATCGGCCTGCAGGAGAATGCGGCCAATCGGGCTCCCGATCTCCCGTTCATCCTCTGCCTCAACAAGGCCGACCTCTGGGGCCAGTGGGCAGTCAGTGCCACTCAGCAGGAATGGCTGATTGAGCGCGGGTGGACCGTCTTCCAGACCAGCGCGCAATCTGGCGACAGCGTTGAAGCGGCGTTTCGCACACTCACCGAGCAGATGCAGCAGGACCCCGCCGAATAGTCCCGCGCGTCCGGCGTCTGGATTTCCCGTCCAGCGCCGGGAATCGCCAGCTTCGCATCTGATCGCCCTTCAATCGTAACTCCAGTTCCACCCGCGACTTCGCGCACGCTTCTCAGCGCGCCTGCGTTGGCCTCTGGCTTGCTTTTCCCGGCCGCATGATGATGGCCAGCTCCCCGCTCGCGCCCGAACCGATTCGAATGCTCCTGGTCGACACCGACCCAGGAGTCCGTTTCGCGTTCGCCGACTACCTCCGCACCCAGGGATTCGTCGTGGACACCGCCGGCAGCGATATCGCCGCGGAATTGCGGCTGCGGCGGGAGCGGTACCACGCGATGATCTCGGACCTCACCCTGGATCAGCCGACTGCGCCCGGGGGCCTGCTGCTGGCAAAACAGATCCTGCTGCTCGCGCCGGACACGGTCGTCTGCCTCCTCACCCGGCCAATCGATGCCGCCACGATGCGAGACGCCGAGCGGATCGCGGATGTGGTGCTGCTCCGCCCCCGTCCGCTGGCGGACATCGTCCAGATCATATTGACGCTGATCGCCCAACGGAATATGAGAGTCGTTGAACATCCCGACGCCGCCAGCCCGGCGGCGTCATAACATCTCAAACGTGAAGGCACATATGAAACATCACTCCTGTTGGCTCCTCGCCGGCCTGCTGCTCTCCGCGGCGAGCCCCGCCGTCGCCCAGAAGGCGGGGGCGGTGGAACTGGGCCTCTTCGGTCGGCACACCTGGTTTGAGTCGGACCTGAACTTCGACGATCGCACCGGCCTCGGCGGGCGGCTGGGCGTGTTCGTGCTGCGCAACCTCGCCCTCG
>JANOFA010000253.1:0-1632 GCA_031413355.1 Gemmatimonadota bacterium
GCTGATCACCAGGCCCACCCCGGCCAGCAGTCCGTGGCCAATATGAGTCTGGGCGGCGGTCTCGATCCGGCCACCAACACTGCAGTCCGGAATTCCATCGCAGCGGGCGTGGTCTATAGCCTCTCCGCAGGTAACGGCAACGGCGCCGATGCCTGCACCCAGTCACCGGCTGCGACCCTCGAGGGCTTGACGGTCATGGCCTTCGATATCAACGACCGCATGGCCAGCTTCTCCAACATCGGGCCCTGCACCGACCTGGGCGGCCCGGGCGTCAACATCACCGCCGGCTGGATCGGCAGCCCCTCGGCCACCAACACGATCAGCGGCACCTCGATGTCGGCGCCGCACGTCGCCGGTGTCGCCGTCCTCTACATGGCTGCGACCCCTGGCCAGACCGTGGCCCAGGTGAACGCCGCGCTGATCAACAACGCCACCAACGGCATCATCACCGGTGTGGGCGGTGGCGCGTTCCCGGCCAACAGCCCGAACAAGAACCTGTACATGGGCTTCATCGGCGGGGGCCCGGTCAACAACCCCCCGACGGCCAGCTTCACGTACAGCTGCACCCCGGCCCGGGTCTGCACCTTCACCTCGACCTCGACCGATACCGATGGCACGGTCGTGGCGTGGAAGTGGACCAATCCGTCCGGCGCAGTCACGATCAGCACGGCGTCGACCTGGACCCGCACCTTCACTGTGGGCCGGACCTTCAGCCTGAAGCTGATGGTTACGGACAACGGCGGCGCGACTGGCGTGGTTACCCAGTCGGTTACCGTTCCCTGATTCGCAGCCTTCTCCACCAGCGCCGCCGGGTCCGAAAGGGCCCGGCGGTTCTGTATTCCCCCTCTCGATCCACCGTAACCTCTACTCCCTGAATCGGTTGCCGTGTCACTGGGCAGGGGTTAGTTTCCCCCATCCTCGACCTCAGACAACCACCGGCTTGCTGCTCACCGATCTCCTCAGTCCCGACCGCATTCAGGTCCCCCTCGGCGCCGCTGATAAAGCCGGCATCCTGCGCGAACTCACCCAGCTGCTCGCGACGCGCGGCGCGGTCGATCCCGCGCCGATTCTCGCGGCGGTGCTCGAGCGCGAGCAGGTGCTATCCACCGGCATCGGCCATGGGATTGCCATTCCGCACGCGAAGGTGCCCGGGATGGAGGGGCTTTCGCTCGTCGCCGGAAGCCAGCCCGCGGGTGTACCCTTCGAGGCGCTCGACGGCGAGCCGGTCCGCCTCTTCTTCCTGCTGATCGGACCCGAGAGCGCGGCCGGCCTGCATGTAAAGGCGCTGTCCCAGATTGCCCGGCTCGTGCGCCGCGAAACCGTGCGGGAGGCGCTGATCACGGCACCTACATCGGCCGCATTTCACCAGATCCTGATCGAAGCCGAGGAGCGATGACGCCAGCCGCCACATCGATGCGCACCCACCGGTGCGGCAGCCTGCGCCGGGCGCAGGCCGGCCTTGCGGTGCGTCTCGGCGGCTGGGTGCACCGCGTCCGGGATCTCGGCGGCGTGATCTTCATCGACCTCCGCGACCGTGACGGTCTGGTGCAGCTGTCCTGCAACCCCGCCTGGACTCCTGCCGAGGTACTCAAGCGCGCCGGCACGCTGGGCCAGGAGACGGTGATTCTGGTG
>JANOFA010000254.1:0-1948 GCA_031413355.1 Gemmatimonadota bacterium
TGGTTCAATCTGCTGGGCCTGATCTTCGTCGTCTCCTCGGTGGATGTCGGGGTGTACCTGCTGCTCAAGGGACTGGTGCTGAAACCGATGTTCGGCCTGGAGCCGAACTGGATGGTCAACGTGGCCACCGGATTCGACATCGACATGTGGCAGTTGATCGTGGTTGGCGGCCTGCTCGTGCTGCAGGGCCTCATCAATCACTACGGCATCAAGCTCACGACGCGGCTCACCGATTTCAGCGGCTACCTGATTCTCCTGGTGACGGTGGTGCTGATCGGCGCGCTGCTGGCCGGCTCGACGGTGCCACTCGATTTCGGTCGTTTGACCACGTTCACCAACTACACCGGTGATACGGGCGGTGGGGTCTTCCCGGCGACGGGGGTGGCGCCATTTGCCTTCCTGCTGGGGCTGCTCTTCGTCTGCTATACCATCACCGGATTCGATGCCTCGGCGCATACCTCCGAGGAGACCCACGATGCCCAGGTGAATGTGCCCCGGGGGATGTGGACCGCGGTCATGACGTCCTGGGTCGCCGGCCTCATCATGGTCGCGACGTTCGTCCTGGTCATGCCGGATGTGCCGGCGGGCGCGGGGCAGGGCTGGAATTCCTGGTACGGCATGTACGAGAGCGTGACGATGCCGGGCCCGGTTCGCACCTTCCTCAGCATCGGAATCGTGCTCGCCAACTTCCTCTGCGCCCTGGCCGGCCTGACGTCCACCTCGCGGATGATGTTCGCCTTTGCGCGCGACGGCGGGCTCCCCGCCTCGGGTGCCCTGAAGCATGTCAGCCCGAAGTTCCGCACTCCGACGTACGCCATCTGGACCTCGGTGGTCATTGCCTGGTTGTCCACCGTCTACAGCGGCGCGTTCGTGGTGCTGGCCACCGGTTGCGCCGTCTTCCTGTATCTCTCCTATGCGATGCCCGTGCTGGCCGGACTGCTGGCCGAGGGGAAGGGATGGTCCGAGAAGGGGCCGTTCAACCTCGGGGCCTGGTCCAAGCCGAATGCGCTGTTCGCCGTGCTCGGCGCAATCGTCCTGGCCATCACCGGGTTCTTCCCACCCAACGAGAAGGTATTCTATCTCACGGTGGCCATGATCGTCGTGATGTTCCTCGCCTGGTTCGCACTCGAGAGCAAGCGCTTCCTCGGGGTACCGATCGGCGACAAGATCGCCGAGCGGCAGAAGATGATCGCCGAAATCGAGGCTCGCTACAAAGACGAAACGGCGTAGCGGCCGTCAGTCCTCAGTCGTCAACCGTCAGCCACCAGCGCTCCGCTGGTGGCTGATGGCGTTTCTGGCATGGTGCAGCGCTCGCCTTCTTCTGTCAGGCGACGATCCCCGGAAGACGCGCTCCGTCAGCATCGCGCCGGCCAACCGTTCCCCTTCACCCGCCAGCGTTCCTCCCTCCGCGCTCCGGTGTTTCGATTGTCAACGATCGAAACGCCGTTCCCGAGTGCATCGGCGTGCGACAGATCGCGGGGGCCGACGTCTTTCCCATCGAGGCGCGAGGTCTGTGCTTCCCCCCCTGACGGCCGGTGGACATTACGATGCCGATGCAGGTCGTGATGATGCGCGCGGGCACGGCGGGCTCCGTCAGTCGCGTGACGCCGGACGAGCTGTGCCGCCTCGTGGCCGACCTCGGCTTTTCCGAGGTCCGATCGCTGCTGCAGAGCGGAAATCTGGTCTTCCGCGGTGACGGACCGACCGGCCCGGAGCTGGAGCGGGAGCTGGAGCAGGCAGTCCAGCGGCGTTTCGGCGGAACTGTTCACCTCTTCTGTCGCACGGAGGAGGAGTGGAAGGCTGTGGTCGCGCGGAATCCGTTTCGAGCAGAGGTGGCGCAGGATCCCGGTCAGCTTGTGGTGATGTTCCTCAAGCAGGCGCCGCCGGATGCGAGGCTGGCGGCGCTGCACAACATCCGGCTGGGGCCGGAACGGAGCGGGGCCGACGG
>JANOFA010000255.1:0-3414 GCA_031413355.1 Gemmatimonadota bacterium
CGGCGCCACGGCGGCGGACGTCCGTGCCCTGATGCGGCGGGCCCGGGCCGCAGTAGAGCAACAGTTCGGAGTGCGGCTCGAAGCGGAAGTGAAGCTCATTCGCCAGGATGGTGGCACCGAGGAGAGTGCCTGACATGGCCAAATCCTTCTGCTGCGTTGTGGTATTGCTGCTCGGGATTGCCGGACCGCTCAGAGCGCAGGTCGATACCAGCCTGTTCGGGGCGGTGGGCGCCTGCCGGCCCGGCGACGGCCGCATCCCGGTGCTGCTGGTGGGCAGCTACCACATGGCGAACCCCGGTCTCGACCGCTTCAACCTGAAGGCGGATGACGTCCTCACCCCGGCGAGGCAGGTCGAGATCACCGCACTGGTGCAGCGACTGGCTTCCTTCCGGCCGTCGAAAGTCCTGATCGAGCAGCCGTGGCAGGACTCGGCCGTCGCGACGGACTACCGCGCGTATCTGGCGGGGGCGGCCCTCTCGGCCAATGAGTACCAGCAGGTCGGCTTTCGCCTGGCGGGACAGCTCGGCCATGCCGCGGTCTATCCGATTGATGTCGGCAGCACCCTCGCCGGGAACCCGGTCGAGACGTTTCTCCGGGCCCATCCCGAGCACGGCCGGCACCTGGCTGATCTGGACCGCTTTGGCAAGGGTGCGATGGGCCTCATGGCCGAGTGGCTTGCGCACGGAACTGTCGGGGAGATGCTGGTGCATCTGAATGAGCCCGATCGTTTGCGTCTGGCCAACCAGCCCTACCTGAGATTCTTTCTCCCGCTCGTGGCCGGCGACGACTATGCCGGCGTGGATTTCGTGGCCGACTGGTACCGCCGCAACCTGCGGATCCTGGCCAACATCGACCGTACGGCGACGGCCCTCGGTGATCGGTTGTTCGTGATCTACGGCCAGGGGCACGCGGCGCTGCTCCGGCCCATGCTCGAGGATTCGGGCCGCCTTTGCCCCGTCGACCCGCTTCCCTTTCTGCGAGAACCGTGATGGCCGACTACTTCGTGCATGAGTCGAGTTTCGTCGATGCGGGCGCCACGATCGGCGCGGGCAGCAAGATCTGGCATTTCTGCCACGTCATGCCCGGGGCGGTGCTCGGCGAGCGGTGCAACCTGGGGCAGAACGTCGTCGTGATGTCGGGGGTCCGGCTGGGCAACAACGTGAAGGTGCAGAACAACGTCTCGCTGTATGAGGGCGTCACGCTGGAGGACGATGTCTTCTGTGGCCCCAGTTGTGTGTTCACCAATGTGGTGAACCCCAGGTCGCACGTCACCAGGAAACACGAATATCGGCCTACCCTGGTTCGCAAAGGCACCTCGATCGGGGCCAACGCAACCATCGTCTGCGGGGTGACGCTGGGGGAGTACGCCTTTATCGGGGCGGGAGCGGTGGTCACCAGCGATGTCCCCGCCTTTGCGCTGATGGTGGGGGTCCCGGCCCGGCGTGTGGGCTGGATGTGTCACTGTGGCGAGCGGCTGCGGGTCCGCGATGGGGCCGCCGGCTGCGCCGCCTGCGGGACCTCGTATCGTGAAGCGCAGGGCCAACTTCGAATGATTGACCCCCCCGTGGTCGCCGACTAGTTTTTCACCGCTTCGGGCGCAGATCTTGCCCGAGGGCATGCGGTTGGGTGGAGTTCGCTGTCGAGAGCGGGCGGTCGGTCCCTCTCTCTTGCCTCATTCCCCGATCCCCACAGGCGCGTGAACGTCCCCCTGCTCGATCTTGTCGCCCAGTACGAGTCCATCAAGGATGCCGTCCTCCCCGCCATGCTCCGCGTGGTGGAGCGGCAGCAATTCATCCTGGGCGAGGAAGTCGGGCTGCTGGAGGCGGGGATCGCGGCGCTGACCGAGACCGGTCACGCGATCGGCTGCGCCAGCGGTACCGACGCCCTGCTGCTGCCACTGCGTGCGCTGGATCTGAAGCCGGGCGACGAGGTCATCTCTCCGGCGTTCACCTTTTTCGCCACGGCGGGCACGATCCACAACACCGGCGGCACCCCGGTCTTTGTGGATATCGATCCGGCGACCTTCAACCTTGACCCGGCCGCGGTCGAGGCGGCGATTACGCCCCGCACCCGTGCTATTGTCGCCGTGCACCTCTTCGGACAGATGGCGCCAATGGAGGCGCTGCTGGCGATCGCCGAGCGCCATGGCCTGGTGATTATCGAGGATGCCGCGCAGGCCATCGGCGCCCGGCGGCAGATCGGCGGGCAATGGCGTCAGGCGGGCTCGCTGGGTCAGGTTGGCGCCCTCTCATTCTTTCCCAGCAAGAACCTGGGCTGCTGGGGCGACGGCGGGATGATGGTCACCCAGGACGAGGTGCTCGCCGGGCGGCTGCGCCGGCTCCGGACGCACGGCGGCGCCAAGCAGTACCACCACGACGAGGTGGGCTACAACAGCCGGCTCGACACCGTGCAGGCGGCGGTCCTGCTGGCCAAGCTGCCGTATCTCGCCGGGTGGAGCGCGGCTCGGCGCGAGCGGGCGGCCACCTACACTGCGGCGTTCGACGGCCACTTGGCGATCTGTCCACCGCGGATCGACCCCGCCAACGAGCACATCTTCCATCAGTACACCGTGCGAGTCGAGCGGCGCGATGCCCTGGCCGCGCACCTCAAGGCGCGCGGCATCGGGTGCGCGGTCTACTACCCGCTGCCGCTGCACCTGCAGCCGTGTTTTTCCCACCTGGGCTACCGGACGGGTGCGCTGCCCGTCACCGAACGCGCCGCCGCCGGCGTGCTGTCCTTGCCGATCTATCCCGAGCTGGGCCCGGCGCAGCAGCAGGCCGTGATCGAGGCCGTGACCACCTTTTACCGTTAGGCGCCAGCAGGTCAGGCGCGGAGACAGCAGATGCGGATTGCGGTTATCGGCAGCGGATATGTGGGGCTCGTCACCGGCGCGTGTCTCGCCGAGACGGGCAACGATGTGTCGTGCGTCGACATCGATGCGGGGAAGATCGCCCGACTCCAGGCCAATGACATTCCGATCTACGAACCGGGGCTGGAGGAGATGGTGCGCCGCAACCAGACGGAAGGGCGGCTGAGTTTCACCACCGATGTCGGGGCCGCGGTCGAACGATCCCGCGTGGTGTTCATCGCCGTGGGCACGCCGCCCGGCGAGGATGGCTCCGCCGATCTCCAGCACGTGCTCGCGGTGGCGACGGCCATCGGGCAGCACATGAATGCGTCAAAGATCGTGGTCACCAAGTCGACCGTGCCAGTCGGAACCGCCGAACGAGTGCGCGCCGCGGTGAAGGCGCAGACGACGACCCCGTTCAGTGTCTGCTCCAACCCGGAGTTCCTGAAGGAAGGGGCGGCGATCGACGATTTCATGAAACCGGATCGGATCGTGGTCGGCGTCGATACCGACGACGCGCGCGAGGTGATGGGCGAGGTGTACGGCCCGTTCGTCCGCACCGGCAA
>JANOFA010000256.1:0-5012 GCA_031413355.1 Gemmatimonadota bacterium
TTCACGATGAATCTTCGCGCCGTAATGGCGGGCACCCTTGGCATAAGCGTGCGTGACACCGGAAGGATCCACATGGCCATCAACCGGTTCGAACAGGGCACCCACATATTTCGTGGGGTCGATGAGCGGGTTGAGCTCACGCGCATGTTCGAGCGAAATGAAGTCCGAATCCAAACCGAGGTAGCGTGCTTTGGCCCGTTCCTGTTTCAGATAGTCGTAACGCTCCTTGGTGGAGGCGAGATAAATGCCGCCCGGACGATGAATCCCACAGGATTGGCCCGTGAGCTCTTCAAGTTCTTTGTAGAGATTGATCGTGTAGCCCTGCAGCCTCGCGATGTTGGAATCGGAATTGATCGTGTGGATGATGCCCGCCGCGTGCCACGAGGAGCCGGAGGTTAGTTCCTTGCGCTCCAGCAGCACCACATCATTCCAGCCCATCTTGGCCAGATGATAAAGAATGGAGCAGCCCACCACGCCGCCGCCGATAACCACAACCTTCGTCGAACAGGTCCACCCGGCGCCACGCAATGGTGAACGCCTCGTGCACCACCTCTTCCGCCTCGTCACGGTCGCTCAGCATGCCGAGGGCGACGCCGAGCAGCCAGGGCGAGGCGACTTCGACCAGCTCGACCAGCGCCTGCTCGTCGCGCGCGATCAGCCGCGACTGCAGCGAGGCCTCCCGCGCGAGCGACAGCCCGCGCCCCGGCGGCCCCTCCCGTCCGGGCGAGGGACCGTCGGGCAGCTTCGGGTCGGGGGTGAGCCCCTGCTCCATGGTCAGTTATGCATCATGGCATCGGCCGGCGCGAGCGGCGACTGGGCCAGGTTCACATCGTACTGCTTGCACCAGATCAGCACGGTCGAATATGCCTTGAGGTCGGTACCGGCGGGGATCTCGATACGGGCGGGGCCCTTCACCGACTTGAGCTTGCCGAGGTTGAGGGTGCCCGCACCCATGCCCTTGCCGCTGGAGGTGAGGACCACATACGGATCCGGCACCTTGTCGATGGTGAAATCAGGGGAGAGGATGAGGAATGTCTTCCCGTCCTTCATTTCGACCGCCCAGCCGCCGGCGGCCTGATGATTCCCCGCGCCGGCGAACTTGCCATGCGGCGCCATCATCGCATCGTGACCCATGGCGCCCATCGCGTCCGGCTTCATGGTCTTGTCCATCGTTTCCTTCTCCATCATCTCCTTCTTCACGGTCATGGAGTCCTTCTTCATCGGTTCCTGGGCGCTGGCGGGGGCGGCCAGCGTGAGCATCAGCGTAACGGTACACAGATAGAGAGCGGCAGGCAGTCGGGACATGGGAAAACTCGCAGGTTGAATGGACCGGGGGTGGAGGTCACGTGCAACACCCCTGAAACGTGTCCAGACTGCCCGCGGTTCTCTCCTTGCCCGGGACCGTACCCGCGCCTACTCGACCCGGTACGGGGCCGGGAAGCTGAATTCGTCCGCCAGATCGTCGTGACCGAAACCCACGCTCACCTGGCCGGTGGTGCCCGCCGTGGCGGTGACAGTCACCACGTGGGTGTAGTACGCCGCGTTGTCGCGCACCGCCGTGCCCGGCGCCGGTGTGAAGGTCAACCCGGCGTAGTGGTCAGCCTCGACATCGTCCAGGTTGTCGGTGCCCTCGAAGAAGATGATCCGCACCGTATCCTCCTGCCCGGCGTTCAGCACGAGTGTATCCGAGGCGAGGGTATCGCCGTTGACGATGAAGGTGATCGCGTCAGGGCTATGCTCGACCTCATTGGTGACTTCATCGCTGTTGCAGGCGCCGAGGACGAGCCCGAGAGCGAGGGTGGAACCAGCCAGCAGTCTTGCGGAGCGCATGAGATCCTCGTGTGAGATCAGTAGGGTGTGACAGGAAGCCGGAGGGCGGCGCGCAGCGTGCGCGGCGCCCCGGGGTTGATGTAGCCGGACGCCCGGATTTCCGGGTACTTCGCGTTGAGGACGTTCTGCAGATCGAGATCAATCGTGCCGAACCCGCCGAGCTGGATGGAGGCGCCAAGATCGGCGATGGCATACGGCCTGGTCCTGACGCTCGGCTCACCGATCGGTGTGAACGGTCCGGAAAACCTGACCTGCACCCGGGACGCAAACCGATCCGAGGTGATCAGCTCCACCCCGACCCGCCCAACGTAGCGGGCGACGCCGGGAATCTGGGCACCGGGACTGAGCGGAACATCGTGAAAACTCGGACGGGGGACATCGAACACCGCGGCGGATATCGGCGAAATGATCGTGCCGGAATCCGAAGGCGTGACCCCGGTGATCCTGGGATCGTTGAGCGTTCCCTCAGCGCTGAATCTCAGGTGCCGGGTGATGCGAATGCCGAGCTCGGCGGAGATACCGCGACGTCGACTCTGTCCCGCGTCGGATTCGAGCAGCGAGACGGGATCGAGGATGCGTTCATTGGACACTTCGGTCTGGAACAGCGCGAGTTGCCCGTCGAATGTGGTTCCTTGATGGGCCACTCCGACTTCGGCGGCCCACGACGAGACCAGCGGCCGCGAAGGATCGCTGATGGTCCCGATGGCACTGCGAAAACCACGACTCAGCGACCCGACGATGCTGGTGCTGCCACTGAGCAGGACCCGGGCACCGACCTTGGGGCTGAACGTGGTCTTGGTGTCCTCGACAAACCCGCTGCCAGCCACCTGGCGGTCGCGGGACTCGGGGCGGAGGACATCGCCGCGGGCACCGAGATCGTACAGAATCCGCGAACCGAGGAAGCCGCGGTAGCGGAGAAAGAGGTTGGCTTCCTGGTAGCGGCCGGCGGTGAGCTGCCGCGTAAGCACACGGGATCGCTGACGGGTGCGGTAGAGGTCGTACTGATCCCAGTCGGCGCGACCGCCTGCGCCGATCGTGAGTTCACCCCCGGGAGCCCAAACGGGGAGTTGGACGCTGGCCGTGGCCCCAACGGCGCCGCGGTGGTCGCCCTCTTCCTGCTGGTTGACCGCGCCGTCATCGGAGATCGTCAGAAAACTGGTGGACCGGACGACCTGACCCCATCCGAGCAGGGAGAACTGCCCCGATCGGCCGACGGTGGTGGTATAGGTTCCCTGCAAAATGGCCCGGCCTCCGGATCCCCCATCCGTCCGATCCGCCGCCGCCGTGAGCTGGCCGGCGTTGTACTGCGACACGCTGAGGAATCCGGGCGAATCCCAGTCAGCCGCATAGAGTGTGAGCCCGCCCTCCAGCCGACTGGACCCGCCCAACTGACGCCACCCGCGCAGAGTGCCGTTGCCATACCAGCTGCCACTATTGTCGCGCCAGCCGGTGGCTCGGCGGCCATCCACCGCGACCAGGAAGCCACCGCGGTCCGTCCGCCGCCCCGACCGCAGCCAACCCTCGGTATCGCCGTAACTCGAACCACCGAGCGTGGCCGCGGTGCCCGAGGCATCCGGCGCGGTCGAGACCTCCACCACTCCGCCGAACGCGAAGTTGCCGCCGCCCGCGCACGACTGCGCTATCGGGGACGGCTGGATCGGTTCAAGCTGCTCGGGCGGGCGCATGTGCGCGGACTGCTGCTGGCCGACCCCGTGATCGCCGCGGCCGTGGACGATCACGTGAAGATCAGCGGTGTGTCGACCACCACGGCGTGGACCATGGTCGATTCGTATGTCCGCGAGATCGTCCCGTTCTTCAACATTATCGCATACTACGAAGTCGGCTTTCGCCTCTCACGCCTTCTGCTCGGCCTGTTCTACAAGGTCACCGTCGAGTACGAGGACCGGGCAGCCACGCGACGACTGCCGAAGGATGCGGTGGTCGTCTACCTCATGAACCATCGCTCGAATGCGGACTATGTGCTGGTCGGCTTCGCACTCTCCGGGCAGGTGGCCATTTCGTACGCGGTCGGCGAATGGGCGCGCGCCTTTCCGCTGGAACAGATCTTCAAGGCCTTCGGCGGCTACTTCGTCCGGCGCAAGCATCGCGAGAAGCTGTACCACACGGTGCTCGAACGCTACGTGCAGCTGATCACCCGCGAGGGCGTCACGCAAGGCATCTTCCTCGAAGGCGGCTTGACGCGCGACGGCAAACTGCGTCCACCCAAGATCGGCCTGCTGGACTATGTGCTGGGCATTGGCCACGATCCGGCCTTTCATGGACGGATTCACGTGATCCCGGTCGCCATCAACTACGATCGTGTGCTCGAGGACCGCTCGCTCCTCCGTGAGCTGCATCGCAGCTCCGGCGGCAAGCCACCCGGCAGGCTGACGCAGTTCCGCGAGGTCGTGCCGTACCTGTTCTGGAACGTGACGCGACTGGTGACGCGTCGATGGAAACGATATGGTCGCGCGGCTGTGATGATCGGCGCACCGGTGCCGCTCGCACCATGGTACCAGAACCAGCCGGACCTGTTCACCATTCCGCGGCCGGAACGGCTGGCGCTGGTGGCGGAGCTGACTGACCGCATCATGGAGCGCATCGGCGCATTGATTCCGGTGACACCCGTGCCGCTGGTCTGCGCCGCAATACAGAGCCTTGGCGGCGAGCTGCTGCCGCGCGACCGTCTGCTGGCGCGAATTGAAGACCTGCGCGATGAACTGGTCGAGCTGAACGCGCGCGTGGTGCGCGCCGATCGCGACGCTGCCGACACGCTCGACATTGCGCTCCGGATGCTGGCGATGCGGCACGTGGTGCTGGTGCAGAGTGATCACTACGTGGTGATGCCGCACGGTCGCGAGCTGGTGAGCTACTACGCCAACAGCATCGCGCACCTGCTCGGGCCCTACGAGGCTGCCGTGCGTGCGCGCGATGCATTGCCGATGGAATCGCTGGCGCTGTGACCCTATCGCACTCCGGCGTCCGGCAGGTACTGTTGGGCACCTCGGATCAGACTGCTCGGCCCGACCCTACCCGCGCGCCATGACCTACGCCGCAATCACCGGATGGGGCAAGTGCATGCCCCCCGCCATCCTCACCAACGCCGACCTCTCGACCTTTCTCGAGACGTCGGACTTGTGGATCGTCTCGCGCACTGGCATGCGCGAACGCCGGGTGTCGCA
>JANOFA010000257.1:0-4163 GCA_031413355.1 Gemmatimonadota bacterium
TCCGTCGCGGGATGCGGTGAGCCGGTATCGAGGGGGCGTTCCCGTGCTCCGGTCACGAGGTGCAGTCCCAGCACCAGGGCGAGACCGGCGCCGAGCAGCACGGTGGGTACGGGACTCGACGTGGCCTGCAGGCTGCCCAGCGCGACATGCATGATCAGCAGCGCGTAGGCGACGTACACCAGCATGTGCAGCGCCTTCCACACCGGCGCGGAAAGATTGGCGAGCCAGTAATCGTGACTTGTCGCCGCCATCAGCAGGAGCACCAGCAGAGCGGCGAGACCGGGCAGCTCAAAGGGAAAAGCCGCGACACTCCGCCAATCGCCCGCGGCGGTCAGCAGACTTACCAGCGGATTCACGTCGCCCAGTGCGTGAAACTGGATCAGCGAAAAAGTGGCGTGGGCCAGGGCGAGCAGGCACATCACAACGCCGAGGTGGCGGCGGTTGTACAGCAGCGGGAGCCAGGCGGGGCTGAGCCGGGCGAGCGGGCCGAGGCAGAGAATCAGGTGAAGCAGCACCAGCGCAGCGGTCCCCAGGCCGCGGATAAGCGCGGTCTCGAGTGTGGCGTTGGCGTCGAGGCCGAGGCTGAGTCCTGCGAACAGCACCAGATAGAGGGCGACCCCGCTCGCCAGCAGTCCGTCGTAGATGAACTTCTGCCGGTTCCAGTTCACCGCGCGGTAGAAGGAGCTCACCGTGCCGGAACCCGGGGCTGAATCGTGGGGGGGACGGCGCTCGTCCGTGCCGGCGTCCGCGCCAGCAGCGCGACCGTCGAGATGAAGAGGCAGGCCAGGGCGACGATCACGATCAGCCACCGGTGCCGCTGCCGCAGTTCCCGGATCATCGCTGACTCCGGCGATGCGCGGTGCGCTCCATCGGCGGACTGGTGTCGCCCCGCAGCAGGCGGAGCGCCAGCAGCGGCCAGAGCAGGACGGCGCCGGGCAGGATCAGCAGCCGGAAGCCGCGGGTGCCGTGGGCGGCGACCGGGTCGAGCCGGCCGGCCCAGCGGAGGACAAAGGGCACCGCGAAGCCGACTCCGAGGAGGAGGTAGCCTGCGGCGAACCGTGTGAGCCAGATGGCTGTCGTGAGTGTGAGCATGAGTGGTCTGCTATCAATGCCGTGTGGTGTTCTGGGGTTCCCGATGCGCCGGGACCGGAAGGTTAAGGCCGGTGATTTCCCGGGCGCCAGCCACTGGTGCCCTTCCACCCGCAAGATCCTTACACTTCTCCCGGTTCGGGTTCCGCACCCGGCCGCCGGTTCGGGCCGACCGCGGGGCACCACTCTGGATGCCGATGCTCCTCCGCCAGCTGCAATATCTCTCAGCACTCGCGCGCGAACGCCACTTTGTTCGCGCGGCCCAGGCGTGCAATGTCACCCAGCCGACCCTCTCGGCGGGGATCAAGCAGCTGGAAGAAGAGCTGGGGTTGCTGCTGGTGCGGCGGGGCCGGCGCTTCGAGGGCTTCACGGTCGAAGGAGAGCAGATCCTCGCCTGGGCCGGTCGGGTCGAGGCGGATACCGCGAGTCTGCGCCAGGAAGCGGCGTCCCTCCGCGGTGGCCTGCACGGCCGCCTCAGGCTCGGCGTGATTCCCGTCGTGCTGCCGGTCGTCCCGCTGCTGACCTCGCTGTTCGCCGAACGGCACCCCGGCGTCATCCTGACGGTACTGTCGCAGCCTTCGATCGAGATTCAGCGCGGACTGGATGAGTTCAGTCTGGATGCGGGGCTGACCTATCTCGACAACGAGCCGCTCAGCCACGTCCGCACCATCCCGCTGTATCGCGAACGCTTCCTGCTGTTCACCCCTGCGGGCGGCGCGCTGTCGGAACGGGAGGAAGTCTCGTGGACCGACGCGGCAGCGCTGCCCCTCTGCATGATGACACCCGACATGCAGAACCGGCGCATACTTGACGCCGCATTTCGCGCGCTGGGCACCGCTCCGCGACCCATTCTCGAGACCAACTCGGTACTCACGATCTCGGCGCTGCTCCGCACCGGGCAGTGGTCCAGTATCCTGCCGCAGACCTTCGTCAAGATCGTCGGCCCCGTCCCGGGACTGCGGGTCATCCCCCTGGTGCAACCGGCGCTCACGTACGGCATCGGCGTGGTACTGCCCGACCGGGAGCCACTCTCCCCGATGGCGCGGGGTCTGGCGGAGCTGATGGGCGAGGCGGGGGTACTCGCGGAGTTTGCCGCGCTGGAGAGTGGCGATGGGCGATAGGCGGGAGGAACGGCCATTAGCCGTTGGCCGTTGGCCGTTGGCGCACAGCTGTTCGCCTACCGCCCCGCGCCTGCTGTCGCCCAATCCTGGCGCTTCGAGGGAGCCACGCCATGACTGACTTGCCGCGCCTCCAGGACCCCCTCGGCCTCCAGCGGCTGGGATACGCCGAGCCGTTGCTCGCACACGCCGCCGTGCAGTGGGCCGATGGGGTGCTGACCCAGCGTACCGAGCAGCTGATCGAGGAAACCCCGGTCGTGCTGGCCTACAACGGCGCCGCCCACGTCGTCATGATGACCACCCCGGAGCACCTCGAGGATTTCGGAGTCGGCTTCAGCCTGACGGAGGAGTTGATCCGGTCGCCTGCCGACATCCGTTCCATCGAAATCGTGCGGTACAGCCAGGGCATCGAGGTACAAATGACCGTGCCCGCAGAGCTGGCGGAGCAGATCAGCGGCCGCTCGCGCAAGCTGAGTGGACGGACCGGCTGCGGGATCTGCGGCAGCGATACGATCGCTGATGTGCTGAAGGCGTTGCATCCGGTGCGGCAGGGCTTGGCCGTTCCGGGCGGCTCCATCAGTCTCGCGCTCGAGGCGCTCTCCCGCCACCAGCCGCTCAACTCCGCCTCCGGGGCGGTCCATGCGGCGGGATGGGCGACAGCCGCCGGAGAACTTGTGCTCGTCCGGGAAGATGTCGGCCGGCACAACGCGCTGGACAAGCTGATCGGGGCGCTGGTCCGCTCCGGCACCGCGCCGGAGGGCGGCTTCCTGGTGGTGACCAGCCGGGCCAGCTTTGAAATGGTGCAGAAGGCGACGGTCTTCGGCTCGCCGCTGCTGGCCGCCGTCTCCGGACCTACGGGGCTGGCGGTCCGTGTGGCGCACCTGGCGGGACTCACACTGGTGGGCTTTGCCCGGGGGAGCCGGCTGACGGTCTATACGCACGCCGGCGGGGTGGTGGGATGAGGCGCTGGGCGCGGGGCGCTAGGCGGTAGCCAACCGCCCAACCGCCCAATCCCCCAATCGCCCAATCGCCCAATCGCCCAACCGCCCAATCGCCCAATCGCCCAATCCCCCAATCCCCCCAATCGCCTTTCGCCCCCCCATAGACCCCGCCAATCGTCTCATTCAGCAGGCCGATTTGCCTCCCGCTCACCCACGAACAACCTTACGTTTGCTGCCGGATTGATCGATACTTCCGGGGTGCGCCAGCCCCTGTCGCCCGCTCCGGCCCGGCCGGCTATCTGAGATGGCAAAGGACAGTGCACATGAAGGTGATGGGGTTTGTCGGGAGCAGTGGCAGCGGCAAGACAACCGTGATCGAACAGGTGGTCGCCCGACTGGCCGACACCGGGCTCCGGGTCGCGGTCCTCAAGCATGCCCGGCATGGCTTCGACATGGATCGTCCCGGCAAGGACAGTTACCGGGTGCGCGAGGCGGGGGCGGCGCAGGTGCTCGTTGCCAGTCGCGAGCGCTGGGTGTTGCTGGGCGAACAGCCGGATTTGCTGGAGGAGCCGGCGCTCGACCAGATGCTGCGGCGGTTTGACGCCAGCACGCTGGACCTGGTGCTGGTGGAAGGCTTCTCCCACGCGCAGTACCCCAAGATCGAAGTCTACCGCACGGCGCACGACAAGCCGCCGCGCTGCTGGCCGCACGATCCCGATGTGATCGCCCTCGCGACCGATACCCCGATGGATGGGGGCACCGTACCGCGGCTCGATTTCAACCCACTTTGCTCGACAACGTTCAGCCCGATTCGGTGGCTTTTCGAGAGGAAACCTTTGGTCCATTAGCTGCCATTACCACCATTTCTTCGGAACAAGAAGCGATCAAACTGGCGAACCAATCCCGCTACGGCCTAAGCGCCGCGATCTGGACCCAGGATTTGGACAAGGCTAAAACTCTGGCCCGCCAACTGGAAGTGGGTAGCGTTTTTGTCAATGCGGTGGTGCGTTCCGAC
>JANOFA010000258.1:0-1529 GCA_031413355.1 Gemmatimonadota bacterium
CTCGCGCCCGCGCGCCGAAGCGACGCCGAGTGCGATCGTGGGCCCGGTGCGCGTGACGCCGATGACCGTGCGTCGTGAGCGCCAACATCCGCGCCTGGCGGACGATGCTCGAGCTCCGCCTCGGCGAGGGCGCCGAGCTGGAGATCCGGCGCATGGCGCTCGGCTGCCTGGCGACGCTCCGAACCGAGTCGCCTTCGTTCTTCGCCGATTTCGAGGTGTACCGGGGCGAGGATGGGACCGAGGCGGGGCGGGTGGGGTTCCATAAGGTTTGAGGGCAGTCAGCAGTCAGCAGTCAGCGGTCAGCGGCAAGCATTCAGCATTCAGCAGCCAGCATTCAGCAGCCAGCATTCAGCCCTTGGTCACCCGCCGAGGGCTGTCTGTTACCCCCAAACCGCTTAATGCTGATCGCTGAACGCTGACCGCTCCCTCTGGCAATTTCCAAGACCCCACTGCATCACGCCGCACCAATCGTCAACCCTCCAGACCTTCGCGCCGCGAGAAATTCACGGAGGATCACGCTTCAGCCCTCAAGGAGGGGCCGCCTTCTGACCGCTGAATGCGGAAAGCTGACCGCCCGAATGCTGTGCGCTAACCGCTGACTGCTGACTGCTGACCGCTCCTTCTCGTCGATGATGCCTCAAGTTCATCGAACGAAATGCCGAAAAAACTATTGTGCGTTCGCTAACAGTTTCTTAACTTAGGTACGGAAGCTGCACGACATCGCGCCGGCACGCTCAAGCGAGCGGCCGTTTTTTTCGAGAAAACCGCGATGACCCGACCCGCCGAGGACCGTTTGGCAGTTCGCATCGGACTAGCCTTCAACCTCAAGCCAGCAGCAACGGCAACCGCCGGGGCTCGTGTCGCCGCCCCTATCGCCGCTCCCCGCGCCCTTCGCTACGATCTCGAACAGCCCGACCTCTACGCCGAGTGGGATGAGCCGGCCACGATCGACGCCGTCGAGCATGCGCTGCGTCCCCTGGGAGAGGTCATTCGGCTCGAGGCCATCGCCGACTTCCCCACCCGACTCGCTGCCGCCAGGCCGGATTTCGTCTTCAACGTCGCCGAGGGGCTCTACGGTCCCAATCGCGAGGGCCATGTCCCCGCCATCTGCGAGTTCCTGGGTATCCCCTACTCCGCCTCCGACCCGCTGACCCTCTCCCTGGCGCTGCACAAGAGCCGCGCCAAGGAGATCATGCAGCTTCGGGGCGTGCCGACCGCGCCGTTCATCCTGGCCCGGACCGTCTCTGACGCCCGGACCTGCACCCTGCCATTCCCGCTCTTCGCCAAACCGGCCTTCGAGGGTTCGGGCAAGGGCGTGAGCGTAAAGAGCCTCTGCACCACCCGGAAGGAACTGGTCAAGCAGGTGGATTACCTCCTCTCCACCTACAACGAGCCGGTCCTGGTCGAGACCTCCCGGTCCGGGGCGGAGTTCACCGTCGCCATCATGGGCAACGGCAAGGAGGCGCGCTGCCTCCCGATCGTCGGCATGAACTTCGACGAGCTCCCCTCCGGCGCCCTGCCGATCTACG
>JANOFA010000259.1:0-6933 GCA_031413355.1 Gemmatimonadota bacterium
CCAAAGGCCTCAGGCTTGCCTGCAGAACCGTTCCCACAGAAGATATATCCATCAGGCTGGAAGATAATTTCATATATGATTCAACAGACCGGCATCAGGATAAAATTCCTGCCCATCCCGGACAGGCACGGGATTCCTTTCCCCCCATGGGGCTTGCCGTTGATATCGGCACCACTATCCTGGAGGTCTGCCTTGTTTCCCTTGTCACCGGGAAAATCCTGGGAACTGCTGCAAGCCTGAATCCCCAGGTGATCCACGGCCATGACGTCCTGACCCGGATCCAGTATGCAAAAACCCGGGAAGGCCTGGAAGAAATGGCTTTTCTGGTCCAAAACAAGCTGGACAGCCTCATTGATGAGCTTTGTTCATCCTCAGGCATCCGGCGGTCAGAGATTGTAGAAGGGGTCATCGGCGCCAACACCACCATGCTCCAGCTTGCCGCCAAAATGGATTCCGCATCCATCGGCCGGGCTCCCTTTACCTTTGATATTAAGGGCAGCGCCTCTTACCCTGCCGGATTTTTCGGTCTGAACCTAAACAAGGCGGCAAAAATCTATATTCCCCCGGTCCTGCATGCCTATATCGGCAGCGATATCAGCGCCGGGCTTCTGGCCTGCCCTGATTTCTTCAATAAAGATAAGACCCTCCTCTTTATCGATATGGGAACCAATGGAGAAATCTGCCTCAATGTCAAAGGAAGCTATTTTGCAACCTCGACGGCTGCAGGGCCTGCCTTTGAGGGCATGGGTGTGTCCTCGGGCATGCGGGCCACGGACGGAGCCGTTGAAAGGGTGGAATTCAAAGACAATGCCTTTGAATTTTTGACCATCAACAACAAGAAGATAAAAGGCATCTGCGGCAGCGGAATGGTGGATCTCATGGCAGCGCTATTAAAATCAGGGCATATGGATACCTCGGGCAGATTTCTGAAAACGGAAAATAAAGACCCTTATATTGTTAAATCCAAAGACCGGATTGCATTTCAATATGCAGAAGGCATTTATCTCACCCAGAAGGACATCCGCCAGATCCAACTGGCCAAAGGGGCCGTCAGAACCGGAATTGATCTTATCCTGGAAGCTGGCGGCATCAACTGCCAAGGCCTTGATAAAATCTATATGGCCGGAGGGTTTGGAAATTATCTGAATCCCGGGCATATGGAAACAATCGGACTTGTGCCTGAAAATACGGCAGAAAAAATCCTGTTTTGCGGAAACACATCCGTTAGCGGCAGCGCTATTCTCCTGGTCGATAAAAATCAAAGGGCTTTTCTGGAACAGGCATTAAAAAAAATAATTTATGTCCAATTGGCCGAATCCAAGGCGTTTATGAAGTGCTTTCTTAAAAATCTGAATTTCCCTTCTCTCACACCATAAATCAGATATTGACATTAAAAAACCCTCCGTGATAATTAACGAAGGATAAAAAAATCTAACGTTCGATAGGTAAAAGGAGAAGGGTCAAATGAAGGACAATGTCGCAATATATAAGAGCAAACTCATTTCAATTGAAGAGGCAGTCAGTAGAATCCAGAGCAATATGGAAATCGTGGTTTCCCAGGGGTGTGAACCCCAGGGGTGCATGAAGCAGTTTCATGCCGTGGCCCACCGGGTCGAGAACGTCAAGGTATTTTCCGTTCTCACCTTCAGGGGGTATGAATTTTTCACCAACCCTGCCATGAAAGGGCATTTCGAACTTTGCTCCTGGTTCCACGGCGGCGGCGCCAGGGCCGGGCTTGCAGCCAAATCAGGCGTGGTCCATTTTGTTCCCAACCTGCTTCACAATATTGCCACAGGCCATAATGAAGCAAGAAAAACCAATATATTTTTCGGCTCCTGCACACCGCCGGACAAACATGGATTTGTCTGTTTCGGCCTTGGCACCTCCTATGAAAAAGACATTTTTGAAAAAGCCGACATGGTCATCCTGGAAGTCAGCCCTACCCTGCCCCGCATTTTCGGAGATGTTGAAGTCCATGTCAGTGACGTGGATTTTTTTGTGGAAAATGAGATTGATCTGCCCGTCATCCCAAAGAAAATTCCCGGAGAAATCGATCTTCAGATCGGTTCCATTATTGCTGAACTGGTGGACAATGAATCCACACTTCAGCTTGGTATCGGGGAAATCCCCAATGCTGTTGCCCATGCCCTGACCGGCAAAAAGGATCTCGGCATCCACACGGAGATGATCACCGATTCCATGATGGATCTCTATGAAATGGGGGTCATTACAAACAAGAAAAAGGCGTTCTGCAAGGATAAATTCATTGCCACCTTTGTGTTCGGGTCACAGGCGCTCTATGACTGGGTGGACAATAACGTGGCCATCCAGTTTTTCCGCGGGCCCTGGGTCAACCATCCCTCGGTCCTCCGCCAGAATTCAAAGATGGTATCCATCAATACCTGCATGATGGTGGATTTTTTCGGCCAGGTTTACAGCGAGGGAATTGGTTTCAAACAGTATTCCGGCCCCGGAGGCCAGTTTGATACGGCCATGGGCGCGAGACAAGGCTTTGACGGCCTTGGAAAATCCATCATTGCCTGCCCGTCAACGGCAAAGGACGGCACCATGTCCACCATTGTTCCCTTTGCACCCACAGGCTCGCCTGTTACCCTTCACCGGGGCATCACCGATTATGTGGTCACGGAATACGGCGCAGCCTGGCTGCGGGGCAGGAGCGTGCCTGAGCGCACACTGGCTCTGATCAGTATCGCCCATCCCAATTTCAGGGATCAATTGATGGAAGAAGCAAAAAAACACGGATTCATCTGATTTCGATCCGGGCCGGTTCCCTTTAAGAAGTATTTCAGGAACCGGCCCGCCAAACTACTTTATCCTTTCATTTCGGAAAGCTGCTCGATAAAGGCTTCCACATTGGTCTTGGTCTGCTCATCCGACACCAGGCGCATATCGCATAGATCCCCGTCAATGGAAAGCGTGGGAATACCCGTGGACTTCTGAATCCGCTTGGAAAGACCATACCGGCAATTGGAATTATTGGGGCAGGTTTTGGCGTCATGGTAAATGATCCCGTCAATCCCATAAATTTTCAGTTTTAAATATATATACTGATCCTTGTAATCGTCGGAGCGGACAATAAACAGTTCGGTATAGGCTTTGGCCATGCTGCGGAAAGGGTCATCGGAATCCAGGGAAGTGAAAATCCAGGAGCTGCAATAGGTGGATGCCAGGACATTGGCGTTCAGGCCGGAAAAAAGCTTTGAATGAGCGCCCAGCCGTCCCCAGACCGGCATGCCGTCCCAGTAGATACGGAATTTTTCGTTTTCAATGGCCCCGTCTTTGGCTGCGGATTTTTCCTTTAATTCTGCCAACAGCTTTTCATAGAGTTCCACGGCGATTCTTGTCCCTCTTCCCACCACCGCAGGCCCCATGAGAGTGGCGGCATCAAAAAAGGTCAGGGGAGAAGGCTTTGCCGTAGCGGTTTCCAGAATTTCTTTCCAGAGATCCGAGCATTTTCTGGAGTTCTTTACGGTTTCCTGAAATAATTTCATGTCAAACCGATTCCCTGAAATCTTTTCAAGGGGCTCAACCAGGTTTTCGATCTGGGTGGTAATATCCTGAATAATAGGTTCGGTTGCGTCTTTCACCCCGACATGGGCATGAACCCCGATGATAGGCACATTGAATTCCCTGGCATAAAAGGAGAACCAGTCCTGAACATCCCGGCACTGGTTGGTGTTGAACACCAGGACATCGGGTCTGGGGATAGTCTCAATCCCTGGGAAGGCCTTGGACAGCGGGGTTGTTTTTTGAAGATAGGCCCCGATATCCGATGTCATATAGGAACAGACTTCGGGCGAATACCCCAGGGCATTGGCATAAGGAATCAGATCCGTGGCCATCCGGCTCGTCCCCAGCATGGCGGCATGGGTTTCGGGAAAATACACCAGAAATCCCATGGCCCTGAGCAGCTCGGTGGGACCGACACTGGTGCACCAGGCGATTTTCTGTTTTCCGGTTTTGGCTGCATCGTTCAGTTCATAATAATATTCACCCATATACCGGCCCATGTCTTTGGATGTCTCGATGATCTTTCTTGCCGGTTTTTTTTCTTCACTCATATCTATTTTCTCCTGAAAAATTAATTTTGTTCAACCTTCATTGCAAACAGGGCTGCCCCGATGGCGCCGGTAAACTGGGGAAAGGGCGGCACCAGGATCCGTCTGCCCAGCATCTCGCCCGCCATGGTGACAAGATAAGGGTTATGGGCCACAACCCCGCCGGTCATCACCACATTGGAGGTGAGGGAATCCATTTCAATCACCCGTTTGATAACGGAATAAAACAGCCCTTTGACAATATCAGCCACAGATTTCCCCTTGCGGATATTCTCCAGCACTTCAGTGCCGGAAAACACCGTACAATAACTGCCGAGCTGCACCATGCCCTCTGCCTGCTCGGCAAGCGTGTTCATCTCTTCCAGCGGCACGGAGAGCCGAAGGGACATTTCCTCAAGAAAGGCCCCGGTCCCGGCCGCACGCCCGGCAAACTCGTAGGCCAGCTCTTCCCTGCGGCGGATCGTGTGGATCTCGAGGGCACGAATCAGGTCGGGGTAGCCGTAGCCCGCTGCCAGCACCCGTCGGGTCTGCAGCACGCGCACGCCGCCGTAGATCAGACCGGGAAAACCGACCAGCATCCCCAGGCCGATGATTGGAAAGATCATTTCCGCCGAGGCACCGACCATGGTGAAGACCAGTGTCATGAACAGTGGAATCCCCCAGATCCCCAGCATGACGAGGATGGTGGCCCGCGGCCGTTCGGAGCGCGCGATCCAGACCCGCAGTGGTGCGGGCAGGTCGGTGCCGCCAGTGCCTAACTCATCGAGTGCCCCGGCCAGTTCTTCACCGGTGCGGAAGCGCGACGTCGCCACCGGTGCCAGGCAGCGGTCGACCGCCCGGGCCAGCGCCCGGGGGACATGCGGGGCCACCGACGAGAGCGGAGCGGGGGCTCCCGCGAGCTGTCGTTGGGTGAGCTCGGCCAGCGTCGCAGCCGGAACCGGGAGCCGGCCGGAGAGCATCAGGTAGCCGACGACGCCCAGCGAGTAGAGGTCGCTCCGACCATCGAGGCGCTCCCCGCGGGCCTGTTCCGGACTCAGGTAGGCGACCGTGCCCTCCACCTGTCCGCCCGCGGCGGTGGAGTCGTCCAGCGGCGCCGCAATGCCGAAATCGGCGAGCAGCGTGCGTCGCCCGCCGCGCTCCAGCAGGATGTTGTCCGGCTTGATGTCGCGATGGATGACGCCCTGACCGTGCGCGTACCCAAGGGCCCAGGCCGCGTCGCGCAGGATCGGCGCCGCCTCGGCTGGCACCAGCGCGCCCTGGCGCCGCAGCCGTCCGCCCAGGCTTTCCCCGTCCACGTACGCCATCACGAAAAATACCAGCTGACCTGCTTCCTCGACCGCATGAATCGGTACGATGCCGGGATGTGAGAGCCGCGCGGCGGTCCGGGCTTCGTGAAGAAAGCGGTCACGCAGTGCGCCGCGGACGGCGAGATCGGGGGGCAGCAGCTTGATGGCGACCAGCCGGTCGAGTCGCACATCACGGGCGAGATAGACGATCCCCATCCCGCCGCGACCGAGTTCGCGCTCGAGGGAGTAGCGACCGACCAGCGCCTCCTGCAATTGAAGAAACAACGGGTCGAACAGTGCGGGAGTGGTCATCCCGCGTTGTCTGACAACCACGGTTGGGCGACGGTGGCGGCAGTCCAGTAGGGTAGCCGGTGCTCGGGCAGGCCGAAGTGCTGCTCCGCCGAGGCGGTGATTCGCTCGGGATCATGCCACCCGCCCGCCAGCAGCGCCTCCCGCCGCATCCGCTTGGCCCTGCCCAGCGCCTTGTCGCCGGCGGGATCGAGACCGCGCGGCTCCGCGTCGGGGTTGGCCAGCAGGTCCATCACGAACTCATACGAAAGCGCCAGGTGTCGTTCGACATCGCGGGTCGGCAGCTCCCACCGACTGTGCTTGTCGGCGACCTCGAAGGCTCGCTGCCACCCCTGCGACTCGGTGAGGTGGACCATGCCGCGGAAGAGCCGGCGATTGGTCTTTACCGAGAAGATGGTCGGGGCGATGAGCTGGTCGAGGTGCCCGTCGGCGGGTCCATGGTCGAGCAGAATCACTTCCTTCGCGGTGCGGCGAAAGCGATCGCCGAGCGGTGTCTCGAAGCGCGATTCCCAGTAGGAGTGCCCGAACCCGGTGGTCGAACTGGTGAGGACCAGCTGGCGTGGCACGAAGTAGTTGTGGGCGACGGCGTCGGCGGCGAGATGACTCAGGTAGCCCAGGCCAAAGGCGCGCAGGGCATCGGTCCGCGCCTTGTCGTAGATCTCCTGACCCACATGCCAGCTGTGGCAGTGGCGGCCGACCGGGGCGTACTTCTTGGCGATCGAACTGTCGGCGGCAATGTTGCCGTAGAGGAAATCAAAGGGAAAGGCGCGGATCAGGTCCGCGATCATCGCGGGGAGCGCGGTCAGGTTGCCCAGGACCGCCTCGCCGAGGTAGATGTGCGTGCCCGGCGTCCAGGCGTGGAGCGGGGTGGGGAAGAGCAGCGCCAGGGTGATGACAATGCCAAGCGCGGCGAGCAGGTGATGTCGGTTCAACGTCGGCGGCCGCCACTCAGGAGGCGGCGCAGTATTCCGAACCAGCCCACGCCGGAGCGGATGCTTCGCAGTGTCACCGCCAGGTCCAGCGCCGTCTCCTCCACTTCCTCCCCCAGCACCTCGTAGACCGCATCCAGCCGGGCGATCCGGTCGGTCACACCTTCCCGGAAGCGCCGGCTGGTGCGGACGATCTCCTCCGCCTCCTCGCCCACCATGGTGGCGAGCTTGTGCCCTTCCCCGGACATCAGTGCCACCGCCGAGAGTGCGGGAGCCAGGTCGGTGCGGAGGCCGTCGATGACATGGGAGAGCTTCTTGATCTCGACGGTC